>JAISZQ010000279.1 GCA_031269165.1 Spirochaetaceae bacterium | reverse complement strand
AATTGAAAATGGATAATGCATGGGGCATGGAGGCTACTCGCGCCCTTCTTATCATTTTCCATTATGCATTATCAATTTTCAATTCGCGCGAAGCGCGCATCATTTTCCATTATCCATTTCTCATTTTCAATTCCCCGGAGGGGTAGGGCAGCCCCCGCCAAGCCGGATTGGGCTCGGAAGCGCCTTTTTCGCCCCAATTTACGTTCTCTTCCGTGTTTCCACCCGGCTAACCGCTTTCTTCCTTTATTTCCCCCCCTCCTCCTCCTTCAAGCTTCACGGCAAAAGCGGTATTACCAACAGCCTCGATTCCCCGGCCAAAGACGGCGGGCCATCGGTTGGCGATGGCCTTGGAAGAGGTCTGCCAGTCGTTTTGAAATCGGAATTGTTGCGCCTTAAAACCCGCATTTTTGTAGCCTTATCACACGAATCTTTAAAACACCAGAGGAATCGCCGTGAGGCCCTCGGTTTCAGGGCGGCCCAGGACGATGTTCATGTTTTGCACGGCCTGGCCCGCCGCGCCTTTGACCATGTTGTCGATTGCCGCGCAGATGATGAGCGTCGAGCCGGTTTGATTTTGAACAAGGTGGACGGAGATGTCGCAGAAGTTGGAGCCGCGTACCCGTGCCGTCGAGGGCGTGATCCCCGGCGGGAGTACCCGAACAAAGGGCTCGTTCCGGTAAAAATCTTCGTAAAGCGCGTGAATCTCCCCGGCGCGTTGGGCGGTCTTTTCCGAGGGCGGGAGGGGAACATCGCCAGACGGAGATGTTCCTTGCGGAGCCTTTTCATGCCACGCCTCGTCAAGCGGAACATAGATTGTCGCAAGGATGCCCCGGTTCATCGGCGCAAGGTGTGGCGTGAAAATCAGGCTGTGATGAACCGTGTTCTCGATTTGGCGGATGTTGCGGGCGATCTCCGGGGTATGCCGGTGGGCCCCCACCTTGTAGGGGGTCACGGCGTCCGCGGCCTCGCTGTAGTGGTATTCCCGCTTGGTTTCACGGCCGCCGCCAGTTACCCCGGACGCGCAGTCGGCGATAATCGTCCCTTCGGCGGCGAGGCCCTTTGCCAGAGCGGGATAGAGGCCGAGGGTGCAGGCGGTTGGATAACAGCCGGGGTTCCCGATGACGACACGGCCCTCGGCAACGCGCTTCTTGATCGTTGCGCGGTTCAATTCCGGGAGGCCATAGACCGCGAGACGGTGGGCCTCCTTGTTTTGATACGCGCCCCCATACCAAGCGGCATAGACCGCCTCGTCCTCAAGGGAAAAGCGGAAATCGGCGGAAAAGTCGATAAAGGGGATGCCCCGGTCGAGGCAAGAGGCGGCAAAAGGTTCGCTCACCCCAGCAGGTAACGCGGCAAACACGACATCCGACCGATCGATAACGGCTTGGGCATTCAAAAGCCCGCCTTCGATTTTATTGCCCTTGTTGTCCCTGTTGTCCGTAACCGTACTGATAAAGTGCGGGTAAACCGCCTCGATACGCTCCCCTTCCTTGCTACTTGATGAGAGCACGATCGCGTCCACAGAAGGATGCGCCGCGAGGAGGCGGGTCAACTCCGCCGCCGCATACCCGGTTGCTCCGAGAATTCCTACAGTCATGCATATAAGGTAGCAAAAAAACGCAAACCCTGCTATACTCCCGGCAATGAAACCCACAACGAAACTCAGGATTCTCATACCGAAAGGGCGCATTTTTGAAAACATCGGCGCGTTGTTTGCCGAGGCGGGGTTGCCGCTGAAACTTGCCGACCGCACGTATCGGCCCGTCATTGGAGAGGGCGAGGGCGGCGGACAATTCGAGGCGAAAATCATGAAGCCGCAGAATGTCGGGACGTTGCTTGAGATCGGCGCGCATGACTGCGGGTTTACCGGCATCGACTGGATCACGGAGAGCGGCGCGGATGTGGTTGAGGTGCTGGACCTTGGTCTAGACAAGGTGCAGATCGTCGCGGCTTGCCCGCTCTCGCTCGACGACAGGGCCCTTACCGCCAAGAAGATCACTGCCGCGACCGAGTACGTCAACCTCGCCGACCGCTGGCTCAGTACGAAGGGCTATGACTACCGTGTGTTGCGAACCTACGGCGCGACCGAAGTTTTTCCGCCGGACGATGCGGACATCATCATCGACAACACGGCGACAGGCCAGACCCTCAAGGACAACGGACTGCGCGTCATCGACACCCTGCTCGAATCCTCGACCCGCTTCGTGGCCTCCCGCGAGGCGATGGCCGACGCCGCCCGGCGGAAACAGATCGAGACGCTTGCGATGCTCTTTCGGGCCGTCCTCGAGGGCCGCGACAAGGTGATGCTGGAGATGAACGTCTCCACGGAGGCTTTTGCCGCACTGGTCGAGGGCCTTCCCGCGATGCGAAGCCCAACCATTTCGCCCCTCTACAAAGATTCCGGTTACGCGGTCAAAATCGCCGTGAAAAAAAGCGAGGCCCCCGCCCTCATTCCCCGTCTGAAAGCCCTCGGCGCGACCGACATCGTGGAATACGAGTTACGCAAAGTCATCCCCTAGGCCCCGGAGGGGCCTTTCAAACATCTCCGTGCGTAAGAGCCTGTTCAAAAACCCCGCAGGATGTAGTCTTCTGCTGTGATTCGGGGGCGTTGCGGGGGTGGAAAACCCCCGCAGAGGGGGATAGCGTAAGCCCCTAAGCGCAAGCGGCGGGCTGGAGCGAAGGGGGAGACTTCCCCCTCATGAGGTATTCTTAAGGAGAAGCACTATAATGCAAATTGCCGATTTTCCCTTTTGCTGAGTTTTTAAACAGGCCCTTGCTCTTTTTTTCGTGGAAACACGATAACAAGGAAAAGGCGGGAAGGCAGCAGCCGACGGGAGTCGAACCCGCGTCTCCAGCTTGGGAAGCTGGGGTAATACCGTTATATGACGGCTGCACGATAGAGTATCATCTCACAAGAACTCTTTTTTGTCAAGAGGGGTAGCGCGTTGCCTTTCAAAAGTGTCGATGCGCTCGTGTTTTAGAACCGAATCATATTTCTGGACATCATCCAAAAACCGTGTTATAGTAGATATATGGAGATAGTACTTGTAACCGCAATTTTTGCAGCAAGCCTCGCGCTCGTGCTGGGCATTGCTCTTGGTGTTTTCAGGAAGGTTTTTCATGTTGAAACCGATGTCTTGGTAAGTCTTATCCGCGAGACATTGCCCGGCGCAAACTGCGGCGCATGTGGTTTTCCTGGCTGTGACGGCTTTGCGGTGGCGGTGGCCTCGCGGACCGCTCAACCAGACAAGTGTACGGTATCCGGTGCGGAAGAAACAAAGAAACGCGGCGAGTTACTCGGCATCGATGCGTCATCAATACCTAAGATTGCGTTTTTAACCTGTCAAGGATCCATTGACTGCGCGAAATCGAAAGGGACATACGTTGGTGTTCCAAGTTGCAGGGGCGCGAAAATTTCTGCGGGTAGCACGAAACTTTGCTCATGGGGCTGTTTAGGATTTGGTGATTGCGCGAGAATTTGTCCATTTGGGGCAATCATAATGGGCGCAAACGGGCTTCCATCTATCAACAAAGACTTATGTACCGGTTGCGGCAAGTGTTCGGCAGAGTGTCCGCAGTCGATCTTGAAACAGATCCCGCACGACCAGAAAGGCGCGATTGGGATTTGCGCGAATCGTAACACCATCAAACCAATGGTACGCAAGACTTGTACCGTCGGCTGTATCAAATGTGAGGTGTGTGTTAAGAAGTGCCCCGCCAAAGCCATCAATCTCGAAAACGGCATTCCCATCGTCGACCACAGCAAGTGTACTTCGTGCGGCGTATGCCGGACCGTATGTTCTGCCAGAATTTTTGTGATTCTTGGCGAATCGGCAAAAACTATAGACACACCGGCAGCATGAGCAATTGATTGGACACATCGACCGGAGAGCAAACAAGAGCGAGGAGAATGACTCTTCCCCGCTCAACGAAAAAGGACACGAATGGGTATAACAAGGTTAAAATCTCGTGAAAATCCTGTGGCCCTTGTCATCTTTTGAAAAAAAGGGTAACCTTAACAGAAGGTATTCACGAGGATGTGAGTTGTTATCCCGTTATAGGGTAAAGAAATAGGTGGCTTATTAACAATTCACCACCCCCTATTACAACTTCTACTAATTTCATATATAATAAGAATAGGAGATGAGATATGAAGTTTATTTGTGATAGAAACACGTTACTTAAAGAGATTGGTATCGCTCAAGACATCATTCCTTCGGGATCGAGCAGTGCCATTACGATTTTGTCCAACATCTATCTTGAGGCACGGGATGGGATGCTTACGATCAAGGCGACGGACATCAACGTGTACTATGAAACGAAGGTGCCGGTTACTGTTGTCGAAGAAGGTACGACGACGGTCTTTGGAGGGAAGCTCTTTGTGTTTCTCTCGTCGTTTCCTGACGGCGAGATCGAATTCACTCAGACCGATCAGACGTTTTTAATCAAGCCTGCTTCGATAAAGAGTAAGATTTCTCTGCGAACGATGGCGGAGGATCAGTATCCTGAGTTCCATTCTTTTGAGGATCTGGAATTTTTTACGATGCCCATTCGGGACTTCAAGGATATGATAGGTCAGACATCGTTTGCCGTGTCTGATGACCCGACTCGTTTTCACATGAACGGGGTATTCTTTGAGAAGGTTGATGACAAGATCATCATGGTCGCGACTGATGGGCGGCGGCTGGCTCTTATTGAAAAGAGTTCAGGTGATGTTCCGAATTTTCCGGGCGCGATCATTCCGACGAAGATTCTCACAATGATTACCAAGTATGCTGGAGATGAAGGGCAGATTTCTCTTTCGATTACGGATAGAAATTTTTTTGTTGAGTTTGGCTCGTACAAGTTTTATTCGAATCTTTTTGAGGGTCAATTTCCTAATTATCGAAAGGTAATACCGGAGACTCAAAAGTACTCGTTTACCGTGAAACGCGCTGATCTCTTTCAAGCAATGAAACGTGTTCATCCGCTGGTCGAAAAACAGTCTGAACGGCTTTATTTTAATATAAAAAAGGATTCATTGTCTGTTTTTGTCAAGGATAGTGAGGTAGGTTCCGGTGAAGAGGAAATAGAGGCAAGTTTTGAGGGCGAGGAGACACAGTTTGCATTGAAATATGGTAATCTTGAAGAACCGCTGAAGGTGCTTACTACGGATATGGTAAAAATACAGTTTACTGATTTGAACCATGCCTTTACGGTGAAACCTGAGCCGGAAGAGAATTATTGTCACGTTATGATGCCGATGCAGATTGAAATATAGTTTATACTGATTAAAGTGTAACGAAAACTCGAAATGGAACGGCAAATCAGATGCGTTTTCATTCTGTCTCGACTGTGGCTTTTCGCAATCTGAAAGACGGTATTACCGCTACGAACGTTCATGATGTCTTTCTGATCGGCAAAAACGGGCAAGGTAAAACAAATTTTCTTGAGTCTCTTTATTTTTGTTCGTATGCGGCGTCTTTTCGCGGTGTGAAAGATGCCGGATTGATCAATGTTCAGAAAGAAAATTGCGCGGTTACTGCTACCGTAGATACCGGTTTCGTTCCACGGAAATTGACTGTCAAGATAGAAAACGGCGCAAAAACAATTATCGTTGACGACAAGAAAATAGATGACCGCAAAAATCTTCTTTCGTTGGTTCCAAGCGTCATATTTTGTCATGAAGATATGGACTTCGTGACCGGGAGTCCTGAACGGCGGCGGTGGTTTTTTGATCAAAATCGCAGTCTTTACGATACTCAATACCTTGATGATTTAAGGCGTTACCGGAAAATTTTGCGTATGCGTAATATAGTCTTGAAAGAGGCCCAAACAAAATCAAATATTGATGTGCTTGATACTCTTGATGCCCAATTGATTGAATACGGTTTAAGACTCATGGAAAAACGATCGCTTGAGGCAAAAAAGTTTTCAACACTTTTCGGGCCGATTTATGAAGCCGTTTCGTCTATTGACGGAATACAAGTTATGTATCGGTCATCGTGGAAAGAGATGAATGCCGATGAAATTGCCAAAAAACTTACTGCGGACAGACAGCGGGAAATAGTTTTCGGTTCGTCATTGTCCGGCCCGCATCGAGACCGTTATGAATTTATTCGTAACAAGAAAAATTTTATAACAACGGCTTCGACCGGCCAACTTCGCTTATTGGCGTTGTTGTTGCGAGTATCGCAGACGACCCGATACAAGGAAGTGACGGGTGATTGTCCGGTTTTGCTGATTGACGATGTGTTACTGGAACTGGATGGGGAAAAACGGCAACGGTTTCTTGCGGTGATGCCCGAATATGAACAAGCGTTTTTTACTTTTTTGCCGGAAGAACCGTTTGAATGTTATCAAAAGAATGATTCATTGGTGTTTGATGTTGCGAACGGAGATCTGACATTGCGGAATTCGGGGACTGTAGTGTTTGCGCCGGGCGATACATGACAATCTTTAAAGTGTTAACACTAAACAACCACCGCCTAAAGGCGGTGGTTGTTTAGTTCGTTTATTCGAATCACTAAATCACTAAAATCTAGTCCAAGCACTTTTTGCATATATTTATTAAAAGTATCAACAAACATACGTATTTCTCCTTATTAAAAATCATATATTAAAGTACGAAACGGCGGCACAGATGTCGCCGCGGCCAACCAATTCGTGTCTTTTCTTTTGTGTTATAAGCCTGTTCCGAAACTCATTGACGGCGCGATGACGCGCATGGTTTTGGAACAGGCGAGCCGTAGACTCTTGGAAAAACCGGTCACGGGCCCCGGTTTCTCCCTTAAATCTAAAGTATTTACCTATCCGCGTTGCGAGAAATTTCCTCACGGATAGCCGCCGCCGCTTCTACCATGTTTTTTAACGCGGGTTTCACCTCTTCCCAGTTCCTTGTTTTCAGGCCGCAGTCGGGATTAACCCACATTTTGTGTTTGTTGAGGACTTCAAGCCGCGCCTTAATCTGTTCCCTGAATTCGGCGGGAGACGGTACCCGGGGCGAATGGATATCATAGACACCGGGGCCGATTTCGTTTTGATACGCCGTTTCGGTAAACACTCGCAAGAGCTTGTTGCCGCTCCGTGCGGTCTCAACGGTAAGCACATCGGCATCCATCGCCTCAATGGTTTTTATGATGCCGCTAAATTCACTGTAGCACATGTGAGTATGTATCTGGGTTGACTTATCTGCGGCGCTCACCGCGAGCCTGAAGGCATCAAGCGCCCATTGTTCGTACTCGGCAGTATTCTTTTTCCGTAAAGGATAGCCCTCCCGAAACGCCGCCTCGTCAACTTGGATAATGGTAATGCCCGCCTTCTGTAAATCGGCCACCTCATTGCTCAGGGCAAGGGCAATCTGCCGCGCCACCGCCGAGCGAGGAATGTCGTTCCTCACAAAAGACCAGTTCAGAATGGTAACCGGGCCGGTGAGCATACCCTTCATTGGTTTCTTTGTCTTGCTCTGGGCGTACGTTATCCATTTCACCGTCATCGGCTCCGGGCGGCTCACGTCGCTAAAAATAACCGGCGGCTTGACACAACGGGAACCGTAACTTTGAACCCAGCCGTTTTTGGTAAAATGAAAGCCCGCGAGGAGTTCCCCGAAATATTCCACCATGTCGTTCCGTTCCGGTTCTCCGTGAACCAGAACGTCAAGCCCGATTTCCTCCTGAAACGAGACGCACTCATCAATGTATTGCTTCATCGCCGCTTCATAGGCGGCCTCCGCTATGACACCTTTCCGGTAATCGTTCCGCGCCTTCCGCAACTCCTGAGTCTGGGGATAACTCCCGATGGTGGTCGTTGGCAACAGGGGCAGATTCAACCGTTCCCGTTGCAGGGCGTTTCGTTCACGGAACGTCCCGTCCCGCGCCTGCTTGCAGGTCTCCGCCACGCCGTTTTGCGGCACCCCCAGATTGAGCGTGGACAACAAATTTCCCTTGTTTTCCGCCAGCATGGACGTTTCCGCCTCGAAAAGACGATCGAAAGAAAACAGCGTTGCAAGAAGGGCGACCTCTTCCACTTTCTCGGCGGCAAAGGCCAGATACTTTTTGACGGCGCTTTCCGGCTCGTTCTTTACCGAGTAAGGGCTGTGCAAAAGGGAACAACTGGAGGAAACAATGATCCGCTCTTTGGGGATGGCCTCGTTTATCTGTTCAAGCAATTTCAGGCTTGCCGATAAATCGTTGCGCCAAATATTTCGCCCGTCCACGACGCCGGCGATAATGGTTTTAGAAGCGGCGTATTGCAAAGCTTCAATATTGCGCGGCCCATAGAGAAAGTCAAGGCCGATGCCCCAAATCGGGGTGTTCCGAAGCAACGCGACCGCCTCCACCGCGTGTTCAAAATAGCTTGTAACGATGATTTTAATCTTGCCGCTTACCGCCACCAGTTCCCCATAGGTTTCCCGAATCAGACCGAGGAGCGTCGCGGACGGATCTTTGACAAACGCCGGTTCGTCAAACTGCACGTACACAGACTCATCCAGTTTTGCGAGTTCCCTCAGTAATTGCTTATAAAGCGGCAGTATCTTGTCAAAGTACTTGAAAGAATCGCCCCTGCCCGTTGTTTTTGAAAGCGCGAGGAAGGTCAAGGGCCCGATGATGTTGATCTTTGTCGCGATCCCCAGTTCCTTTGCTTCCCGGTATTCAGACAGTATTTTTTCCGGGTCAAGATGAAAAACGAGGTCGTCGCTCAATTCAGGCACGATAAAATGGTAGTTGGTGTTAAACCATTTCGTCATTTCCATAGCGGCAACATCTCCGTTGCCCCGCGCCATAGCAAAGTACCGTTCGTTTTTGTCCTCTATTTTGGCAAAGCGTTCCGGGACCGCGCCCAGCAACACCATCGTATCAAGCATATTGTCATAGAGACTGAAGTCGTTAGAACTGATAAAGTTAATGCCCGCATCTTTTTGCAAGAGCCAATGCTTTTTTCGCAGAACCCGCGCGGTTTCTTCAACTTCATCAAAAGAAATCTTGTGCGCCCAGTAGTTCTCCAAGACTTTTTTGAGTTCCCTGTTTTCCCCCACCCGGGGAAACCCGTTAATAAGCGTTTTTACCGTCATAACATACTCCTGATCTTCTTGATTTGCTTCAATACACACGTTTAGTCGGCGTTAAAAAACACGGCGATCAAGAACGCATGAAAGAAAGACATATCATAAGTATAACCGATATGCAAAAAAGTAGCAATACCCCGCATTGCTGGGACGGCGGTGTAGTCGTTCTCCTTAAGAATACCTAAAGAGGGGGAAGTCTCCCCCTTCGCTACGGCCGGCTCAAAGCATTGCGGGGGACAATACCCCGCAATGCTTTGAGCCGTCCTCCGCTATCCCCCTCTACGGGGGTCGAACCCCCGTAACGCCCCCGAATCACAGCGGAGGGTTGTGTCCCATGGGGTTTTTGAACAGGCTCTAAGGATTCTTAACCGCAGATTACGCGGATTTGCACGGATTTAATCCGCCCGTCAT
>JAISZQ010000106.1 GCA_031269165.1 Spirochaetaceae bacterium | reverse complement strand
CATAAAACATTTTACGCGGAATACAGCTATAACGGCTGTAAACCCGAAGTGAAAAAAGCGATAATCAAATGGGCGGCTGACGACGCCGGAATACGGGCGGCAGCGCGGCAATTAGGGGTAAGCCCCGATACGGTTATGAAGGAATTAAAAAAAAAGAAGAACAGATAGAGTATGTGAACAAAGAATATCTGGAATCCCATAAAACGGTCACAATCCGGGTTGAAATGGACGAAATGGGGAGTTTTTATCACGATAAGAAGCATCAAATTTGGCTGTGGCAGGCCATTGACCATGAAACAGGTGAAGTTATCGCTTTTTGGTTTGGAACGAGGGAACATGAAAACCTTGATAAACTGATAGAACTGCTTAAGCCGCTAAACATAGGGAGCGTCTATACGGACGGTAACTATGCGTATTACGAGCGTTTTTCACGGGAGGTTCTGACAGTTGCGAAGAAAAACACGCAAAAGATAGAAAGGAAGCATCTGTCCCTGAGGACCTGGTGCGCCCGGTTAGCGAGGAAAGGCATCCGTTTCTCAAAAACAGAACGGACGCGCAAGATCGTTGTGGCCCTGACCATAAACATCTGGTTTTTTGGGAGAATTGGTTTGATACAATAATTTTAGGACATTACCCATATTCCAGCCGCTCTTCCCCCATATTCGTTATCAGGGTTTCCTTTTCCCCGCCCGGCAACGTTATTTGTATCACCCGCACCCGCTGCCCGCTTTTCCCCAGTTCCGCGTACCCGTCCCGCCCCCCGGGCAGTTTCTTTTCGGAAATAAACCCCTTCTGGATCCTCATCACATACCCTGTCTCTTTATCCTGTAAGAACTTAATTAAAATAAAATCCCAAAAAGTGTGGTATAGAGTAACCTAAAAAAGGGGGAATACCGCCCTTGTTTTGGAGAAATGGTTAAAAACGGCAGATAATCTTGGCATATAACAATATCCGGCTGGTAAAAACCGTAAAAACAATCAGTGAGGCAGCCAAAAAAGGATATTGCAAATTATAGAATGGTGTGGTATAGCATGGTATATAAACATGGCATCCCGGCATGCCAAAGAGGAGTTATACTATGTACCAGACCCGATAAAGCGTCACCAGCCGAAAGGCACGGAAATCCGTCACAAGAACGGTCATTATTATGTCTATAAGGTCGAAGGCTATTACGACCGGGACGCGCATAAGCCGAAGAGCAGGTCCCTCGGATGCGCGGGACAAATATACGAGGGCATAGGGTTTGTGCCGAACAAAAAGAAGCCGCGCGCCGCGGAATTCATCACGAAAGAATACGGGGCGACCCAAACCGTCATGACGGCGGGCGCCGGTTTGCTTGAAGCGCTCAGGGAATGTTTCCCGTCCGAATGCATGCGTGTTTATGTGACCGCCGTTTTGAAACTGCTGGGGAACCTGTCCTCCAAAGATGTTGATATCGCGTACGGCAAATCGGCAGTTTCTTCGCTTCTGCCCGAAGTACACCTCAGTAAAAACACCGTCTCAGGCTTCCTCGCCCGGCTGTCCGTCGAGCGGGAGGGAATGGTGCGGTTTATGAGGAGTTACGCCGGCTGCGGAAACGGCGGGATGATCTTCGACGGCACGAGTTTCGTAAGCGGGTCCCGGTGTAATCCGTTCTGCGAGAAAGGATATTCGCCTGGACATATCGGGAAATCGCAGATACGCTTGATATACGCGTATGACAGGACAAGCAGATGAGCCGGTCTATTTCCGGGTGGTGCCGGGAAGCGTTTCGGACAAAACGGCGTTTGAGACGTGCCTTGAAGAAACCGGCGGCAGGGATTTCACCGTTATCCTTGACAAAGGCTTTTTCTCCGGGAAAAACATACGCCTTATGGCGGGGATGGACTTCATCGTGCCGCTCCAGAAAAACACGGCGCCGGTTCCCGCGCCGCTGAAAGTGTTTTCAGGATACGAGCAGGCCCCCTGGAACAACTTCTCTTATCACAAGCGCGTCGTGTACTTCACCGAACTTGACGCGGGGAAGTTCGAGGGGTGCCGGGTCTGCGTGTTTTACGATTGCGGGCGGAGGCAGTATCTTATGGAAAACTATTTCCGAAAAGCGAGTGAAAAAGACGGGACTTTGCCGGAAGAAGCGGCGGCGTCCGCGGCGGGTGACACCGCGTCTTTCGGCGTGACCATGCTGGTCACCAGCATGAAAAGCCCGCCGCAACAGGCCTGTCTTGACTACAAAACAAGATGGGCCATAGAAGAGATGTTTGACACCCACAAGAACACCCTCGGTTTCGACATGAAATACGAAACAAAATACGAAACGCGGGAGGGCTGGGCGTTTATCGAGTTTTTGGCTTTGCTCCTCTATCACAAGATCAACGGGATGCCGGTTTCCAGCGGGCCGGTCAAAACATTCAGCGTGAAAGACCTGCTTTACCGGGCGGCAGCCGTCACGCAGTCCAAAACCGACGGAACATGGAAAATCTGCAATTTGTCCAAACCTCTGAAAGAAATATTCCAAAACTTGGGGGTCTCGCTTGCGCCGATCCCCTGACTTAAAACCTATACCACACTTTTTGGGAGATTATTTTAGTTAACTCATGCGACGGGTACCCGCGGTCGAAAATTATAAGCTCTTTCCCGCGCTCATAGCTCTCAAGCCCCTCAAGAACCCGCGCGTGCTCCTTCGCAAGTGCCCGCCCGTTCCCGCTTACCGGCACTATTTTCGCGCCCGCAACAATGCCGTTCTCAACATCGAACAGCATGGACGCCAGCGCCGATGCCGCCGCCCCCCTCTTTTCCCAGACCCCCGAAGTACTCAAGTAGCGCCGGGTCCGACGGAAGCCGGATAAAGCTCCCGTCCACCGCCATCAGCCGGTATCCCCGCCACCGCTTCCATTCCTCATGGTACGATCCGGTCACGCTGGTCCGCAGCAACTCCCCTGCCACTTCCGCCTTGATCTTCTTCCGCGCCTTGCTGAAGGCTTGCTCACTTCATACTGGACCCCAGTCCCAGCTGCCTGAAAAAACGTTCTGGCGTGTTTTGCGAACTCGTCTTCGCCGGGCAGATCATAAAATACACAATCCCCGCAAAGGTCATTTTCCGTCTCCGGGTGAAGTCCTGTTCCCGCATCTTTGATCTCGCTTCATAGCACTTTTGCATTATCAGCTCTGTCAGCATTTCTATACCGTTTTTTTTCATACCACCCCTCCATACTCCAGTATAGCGTATTTTTCTGCCTCTGTCGGCTTAAGTTGTTGACAGTGGGAGACTTTCCCTCTTTAGGTATTCTTAAGAAGAACGACTATAATGCGGGAAGTCCTTTCCCAACGACCCGCTCCACGACGCCGAGCCTTTTGGTGTCCGCTCTGCTCCAAGCAACACGCCATATTGACAAGTCACCTTATTATAGAAGACAGTACCTTTACCAAATAGCACAAAAGGAGTAACGATGGGAAAGTATATTCTCGCGCTGGATCAGGGGACGACGAGTTCGCGGGCGATTCTTTTTGACCATGACCAGCGGATTATCGGGGTCGAGCAGAAGGAGTTTACGCAGATTTACCCGCAAGAGGGTTGGGTGGAGCATGACCCGATGGAGATTTATGCGTCGCAGTATGCGGTGATGATGGAGTTGCTCGCACGGTACAGTATCGGCGCGCGGGAAATTGCGGCTATCGGGATCACGAATCAGCGGGAGACGGCGGTTCTCTGGGATAGGAAGACGGGGCGGCCCATCTACAACGCGATTGTCTGGCAGTGCAGGCGGACGGCGGACATCGTGGACGGGCTTGTTGCGCGGGGGCTGGCGGGGCACATCAGGAAGACGTGCGGGCTTGTGCCCGACGCGTACTTTTCCGGGACGAAGATCAAGTGGATTCTCGACCACGTCGAGGGCGCGAGGGAGAAGGCGCGGAACGGGGACGTTCTTTTCGGAACGGTTGACACGTGGCTCATCTGGAAGCTGACCGACGGGGCCGTTCACGCGACCGACTACACCAACGCGAGCCGGACGATGCTGTTCGACATTCATGCGCTGGACTGGGACGAGACGCTTCTTGACGCGCTTGATGTTCCGCGCGCCTGCCTCCCGCAGGTGTTGCCCTCAAGCCATGTTTACGGGACGGCGAACATTCAGGGGGCGGATATTCCTATCGCCGCCGCCGCCGGGGACCAGCAGGCCGCCCTCTTTGGCCAGTGCTGTTTTGAAAAGGGCGAGGCGAAGAACACCTACGGTACCGGCTGCTTCCTTCTTATGAATACCGGCGAGACGGCGGTGGAGAGCAACAACGGCCTCGTGGCGACGATCGCGGCGGGTCAGGGCTGCCGGGATAATCCCGGTTCGATTCGTTACGCGCTGGAAGGCAGCGTCTTTGTTGGCGGCGCGGTGATCCAGTGGTTGCGTGACGAGATGCGGTTCATCACGGAGAGTCCCGACGCCGAGTATTATGCGGGAAAGGTCGCGGACACCGGGGGCGTCTATCTCGTGCCGGCCTTCACGGGGCTGGGCGCGCCCTACTGGGATATGTATGCCCGGGGCTGTATCGTCGGCCTCACGCGGGGAACCAAGCGCGACCACCTCATCCGCGCCGCCCAAGAGTCCATCGCCTACCAGAGCCGCGATCTGGTCGCGGCAATGGAAAAGGACACCGGGCACAAGATCGAGACGTTGCGAGTGGACGGAGGCGCGAGCCGGGACTCGTTCCTCATGCAGTTTCAGGCCGATGTCCTTGACGCGGCGATCTCGCGTCCGGTCATTCGGGAGACAACGGCTCTGGGGGCGGCCTGCCTCGCCGGGATCGCCGTGGGTTTTTGGCGGAACACCGGTGAAGTCAAGGCGCTTTGGCAGGAAGACCGCCTCTTTACCCCGCAAATGGACGAGAGCCGCCGGGCCGCGCTCTTGGAAGGCTGGCACAAGGCGGTAGCGCGAAGCCGGGGCTGGGCGAGCGGCGGATAGGAATGGATCACCGGGCTTAATCACCGGGAACCGCAGATTACGCGGAGAAAAGGTCCGCCGGATTCCCCTGCCGCGTGAAGGATGAGGACATTTCTATTGTGGCTTGACAGCGTTATCTGCGTGCTGTTGCATATTTTTCATCACTCCGTTACTATACGGGGAGTTATATGGCATCGTTATGGAAAGATACAACGATTCACTCATTCAGCAGGGCGTATCTGGAGAGTTTTACTTCTCAGGAACTGTTGACGGTCGCGGCTCAGCTGGCGGTGGATTTGTCTTCGGGGCTTTCGGATCGGGTACAGATTATCGGTGAGATCTTGGATGCGGTTGACGAGCGCGTCAAACCGGCGGCGGTCCAGGGCGACGAGCGCGAGCGGAATTCTGCCGAGATGGAAGCGGCGCAGGACCCCAAAGTGAATCCGTTTCTCACGGTGAGGATACCTGAACGGTACAACATCACCTACATCAAGGCGCTGGTGCGTGATCCTTTGTGGTTCTTTGTCTTTTGGGAGGTCAAGGAGTCGCTTTTGGAAAAGTTTCTGAAAACGGAGGATTTTGAGGGGCTGTGCCTCCGAATCAACGCTTTGAAAAAGGCGGCGGTTTTTGCGTCGTACAGCGTCTCCGTCGGGAATAACGACAAGGCGTGGTATCTGGATTTTCCGACAGAAGGGGACGAGTTTTTCGTGGAGCTTTGCGCGCGGATCGGCGGGAGGGAGGATGCGCTGGCGAAGACGCGCGCTTTCCGTCAGCCGGGTATTTTACCGGCGTGTGAGGGGGACGTGAGCCCGCTTGCCGCGCTTTCCGGTATCAGGGATCTTCCCATTTTGCGGGAAAAGACCAGGGAGAACGCCCCTAAGGAGCGCGTCCCATGAGTCAACCGAATCAAAAAGCGTTGTGTCTGTTGGTCAATGCCGCCGTTCCCTTTGTGCCCGGCAATGTTCCACCGCCTGAGGGAAAGCGCGGCGAAGACGAATCGCCTATTACGCCGAAAAATCCGTGCTGGACACCCGTCGAGATTCGTTTTTTCGAGGAGATAAACGAAAATCTCTTGCCGCTTCTGTTGACGTTCGAACGGCTGGAAAAAGACAAGGTGCCGTTCAAGATGGCGTTGGTACTTTCCCCGTTGCTCTGTTCCGCGCTGAACAACAAGAAAGTTATCGCGCGGTACCTCAAGTATCTTGACCGGCAGATCGCATTTGGGAAAAAAGAAGGCACCCGCAGTATGGAGAGCGAGCCGTTGGCGGCACTGGTCAATGGGTATCTTGAACATTTTGTCCAGACGAAGAAATATCTCGAAAAGAAAGACTACAACATTCTGGAGATGTTCCGGCATTTTAGCCGGAGCGGTAACATTGAACTGTTGGCGAGCCCCGCGACCGATTGTTATCTGCCTTTCTACACCTCGTATCCAGAGGTGATTCGCGCCCAGTTGTCCGCGTCCCTTTCATCCGCAAAAAAGTTTCTTGGCGACGAACCTGCGGGGCTGTGGCTTACCGATATGGCGTACTGTGCCGAGTTGGACGATCCTATTCTCGACTATACTTTTAACTACACGGTTGTTGACACGCACGGGTTGCTCCTTGCCGAGCCGCCGCCGTCCGCCGGGTCTTTTTATCCGGTGCGTACCAAGAAGGGGCTTTTCGTGTTCGCCCGTGATTTTTATTTGTCCAAGATGCTCCGTGAAATAGACGGGGAGTGTTATCGGGATAATGCGCGGGATGCGGGCTACGAACTTCCCCGTGAGGCGGTGGCGCGTTTTTGCGGCGCGGAGGGCGAGCGGAATCCGACCGGCTACAAGTACTGGTTCCGGTCGCGGCTGTCGGGCTGTGTTCAGGGCATCTATTACAACGCCGAAAAAGCGTGTAAAGAGGCGGCGAATGCGGCGAAAGACTATGTGTCCACCTGTGAAGCGCGTCTTGAAAAGGCGGTCGCCGCCCTGGGAGGCGAAAGACGTCCGTTTTCGATTATCGCCGTTGACAGCGATACGTTTGGCAGGAACTGGATAGAAGGATCGTCGTTCCTTGAATCGTTTTTCCGTGAGATGCACGCCCGAAAAGGGGTAGAACTGACCACGCCCTACGCCTTTTTGAACCGTTTGAAGAATGAGGCCCCGAATAAAAATAATGCCGCATTGTTGGAAACGGTTACGCCGCTCTCCTCTTCGTGCGGGGTTATGGGTTATGCGGAAACCGTGCTGGATTCCTCCAACGACTGGATCTACCGCCACATCTTCCGTGCCGTCGAGCGCATGGTGGAAATCGCGGAACGGTTTGACGATTCCGGCATACGGGAGCGTTTTCTCAATCAGGCCGCCCATGAGTTGCTGTTGTCCCAAAGCGCGTTGCTGGCGGTTATGCTGTCGGACGGCAGCAATGCGGCCTTTGCCAAAACGGAGATCGAAGAACACTTGAAAAACTTTACCGCAATCTACGAATCGCTGGGCCACAACTTTATGAGCGCAAAGTGGCTTTCCTATCTGGAGGAGCGCGACTATGTGTTTCCCGAATTGAACTACCGGATGTTCAAAAAATGCGCCCCCTAGGAGCCTGTGGGACTTAGCAAAAAATAGGAAATAATACACGAAAATACTGATTTTAACCTAATCAAAATACTAAAAACGGCTTATTTATCGGGGTTTTTGCACTATTTTTTGC
>JAISZQ010000310.1 GCA_031269165.1 Spirochaetaceae bacterium | reverse complement strand
ATGCGGCCTCTCTCCTATGGATACGGTCCAGTTCCGATTTAAGGGTAGCCAGTTCGGCTTTGACCGCCGCGAGCTCTTCGGCAATTTTCAAAAGGAGGGCAGCGGACAGCGTAACATCGGCGTTGGCTTGGGTTCGCCTTGCCGTTTTATGTTCGGCGGTATCAGTCGCCTCTTCGTCGAAAGGGGGAAAATCCACCTCAAAAATAGCATCCTCTTCGGGATCTTCGGAAATAGAGAATTCTTCGCTTTCACTTTTTACCCAAACCCCGTATTCATCCAGATCCTTTTCGGAACCGATAGAACCGCGATCATTAAAAATAGAAGGCTTGCGCTCGTTAGCCATGCATACTCCGTCCAAAAGTTCCATCCTTCGATAGAACATTGCTATGATACTACAATATAGAACTTCAATCAATTATCGGCAACTCCCCGCGATTTCTCAAGAACAAAATCCCCCTTTCCTTTGGCTATAGTGCTTCTCCCAAGAAAATTACGTTGTTGACAGTGGGTTACCCCCCGGCATCCTAAGAGCCTGTTCAGAATCTCATCAAAAAGGGGGAAGTCTCCCCCTTCGCTCCGGTCTTCGCCCTCCGCGATCCCCCTCTACGGGGGTTTACCACCCCCGTAACGCCCCCGAATCACAGCGGAGGCTTGCGTCTCGCAGGGTTTTTGAACAGGCTTTAAGCGAAAAGAAAAGAAAGGTCCGCGGATTGCGCCAGATGGCGGCGCGGATTAACACGGATCGAGCGGGGCATAATCCGTGAAAATCCGCGTCAATCCGCGGACAAAATTCTTACGTTGTTGACAGCGGGTTGCCCGCCCCCGTATCACGACGGAACAGGAACAAGCCCCTGCCATACGCTGGATTGCTTCGCTTCGCTCGCAATGACGAGGGGGTCTGCTCGCAATGACGGAGGGGGTGGTCATTGCGAGGGCGTAGCCCGAAGCAATCCAGACGGGGGGCGTTCTCCCTGGATTGCTTCGCCGCTTTGCGGCCTGCAATGACGGGAGACATTCTCCCCCCGAAGGGGGGGCCGATGCCTGTTCGTGGTGCGATACGCTCAAGGGCCTCCACGGCAGGTGGATGGGGGGCGTTGCGGGGGGCGGGCCACCCGCTGAGGGGGGTAGCGGAAGACCGAAGGTCTGGAGCGAGGGGGGAGACTTCCCCCACCTTCTTCTTGTGCGTGCTCTCCCCCGGAGGGGGGCCTCGGCCCGTTCTCCTCACAACACGCCCAAGTGCCTCCACGGCAGGTGGCCGAAGGGGGGCCGGGGTTCGTTCGTGGTGCGATGCGCCCAAGGAAAGCCCCTGAGGGGATTTTGAAACAGGCTCAAGAGATAACGGCATATCGCCGGGCGTTCACGGGTCCCCGGGAAACAACAACATCCCTGCGGCGGAATACCGGATGACGCCCGTTGTGCTGAACACAACAGACGCGTGGGGGCGGATTGGCAGGAGGAGCGGTTCGCCGGGTGCGGCGGATGTTCCTGTGTCAAAGGGCGATGAGCCGTACCAGATGTCTTTGCAGACTTCGCCGGACAACGGTAGTAGCGGGTAGTTCACGACAACGACGCGCCTTTTGTCAAAGCCCGAAGCGGCGATTTTTGCGGCGATGCTTTCCCAGTCGCAGAGCCAGGGATCGCGGACAGCGACGGCGGGAAAACTGCCGTCGTTCCAAGCCTCGCGCCACCGTTTCCAGTTGAAGGAAGCCGCCTCCCGTTTGGCGTTACCGGCGCGGGAAAGAGCCCGCCACAAAACGGCGTCGACGCCGCCCCGCCAGCTGAGTTCGATACTGTCGCCGCGTACATCCCAGGGAAAAATCGCCCCCGCCGGTTTCATGTCGCCGGGCTGAAGATGCAGGCTGGGCCAGTACGGATAGGCGAGAACGGGGCTTGCCGCGTCATTGGTTACCGTGACGGCACAATGCGCGTCGGGCGGCGCGTCGGCGGTCTGGATTGTTCCCGCGTCGTCAATCCATTCGATACGCCAATGTGCGCCGCCAAGTATGGTCTGCCACGCGGGCGGCAGAGTCGGCATCACAAGACGGTAGGGTTGGTCAACAATCCCGCCGCACGATGACAACCCCACAATCAAAACGGTCAGGACAAACCGCCGGAAACGGATGCGGGGCACACGCCGAAACGGGGAGTTCGATAGTTTGTGTTTCATACTATCTATTAAGGCGTTGTGAAGCCGTTTGCTTTAGTGTCCGCCGAAAATAACGCAAAAAGCGTAAAGATAGGAATTTTCACCGATAAAGTGGATCGACACGCCCCGGCATATATCGCCCTTATCAGTTCTGGAAAACCGCAATAAAAAACCCTCCGGCTTGGACGGAAGGAGAGCCGGAACAACACAAACATGGCAACCCATCTGCGCCGGAGGGTAATTTTACCTGCAATGGAACACGGATCGCCGCATAACGTCCTAAAAACGCACCGGTTTTATTTCGTGTTAAAACTAAAACGCTCCCGGCTGTTGGGGCTATGTTCGAGCCTGAACAACTTCTTACGAATCTCTTTCTTGCCGGAGGCAGGTATAGATTACCACAGAACGGTTTATAGTGCAAGTACCGTTCCGCTCTGGGACAGGGTAACGTCAGGTACTTTTTTAACCGAGGCTGTTCCAAAACCGCGCGCGGTGAGCGTACAGTCAATTCGTTTTGGAACAGGCTCGAGGATTAACCCAATGGGCCTTTGACCCGCAACCTCACGGAGTATGCCTCACGTTTTTGCATACCGGACAAGTACCACGCCGAGGATAACAAAAAGAAAAACGGGGAGCCATGCGCCGAGGAACGGCGAGAGATAGCCAAGCCTTCCCATCATCATTGTTACCATCTCCACGACATAAAACAAAACGGCGCTCAAAATGCTCACGAGGAGGCTCATCATGAGGATATTTTTTCTGAAATGGCTTCCCAGCGAAATCGAGAGAATCACTACGATAAACGAGACCGTGGAAAAAGAATACCGGTGATATACATCGGCGAGTGCCGCCGTGTACGGCAATCCCGCCTCCTGTAAATCATCGGCAAGCGCGGCGGCGTCTTTCGCCGACAATTCCGCCGGATTTACGGCGCCTCGTTTGAATAATTCGGGGTCTTCGTCGTATTTATCCGAGGGTATGAGCGTGTTGACCGTAATCGTCCCGTCTTGCCACGAATAAATGACCGCGTTGGAAAAGACCCAGTGGCCCTCAAACCATCGCGCGGAAGGCGCCCGTATCTGTAACAAAAAATTGCCGTTATCGTCTTTTTCAATAACACTCACGCCGTTTAACACCAGATTTTCATAATCATAAAAGTCAACCGAATAAACTCTGTTGCCGCCGTGCGTTTTAATGACAATATCCGAGTTGTTTTCCTGAATCTGCTGCCCTTTTAGTGTCCGCGTCATCGTGTTTTTTATTTTGTATGTCGGGATCACAACGTTATCCTCGAAGAAAAAGGCAAAAATAGACATAAAAAACCCGATGACCATAAACACGGCGGTCAATCGCCAAAAGGGTACGCCAGAGGCAATAACGGTCGTCAATTCATTGCGCGCGTAAAGATCCCCCAGCGTATACGCGACGGCAAACAGCAGGGAAACCGGAAGGGCAAAGGTAAAACTTTTCGGGATATAATAAAACGACACGAGAAGAATCTGGTTCATCGTCGCAAAATTATCCAGATACGGCACCATGTTCATGAACAGGTCGACGAGTAAGAAAAGCAGAACAAACATTCCCGCCGCGACAAAAAAAACAGGGATAAAGTGCCTTAAAATATACCGGTCAAATATCATCGCCTTACCCGGGCAATACACATCCCCAAGCCGATCATGACGGCCAATATATCGGAAAGCCACATGGTCCAAAACGGCGAATATCCCAGTTTGATTCCCATATTTTGCCCGACCAATAAAAACGCCCAATAAAGGACGGAAATGATCATACCGAATATCAATCCCATGACTTGGCCGCTTTTTTTTGTGGCAAGGCCAATCGGCAACGCGAGGCACACCAGAGCGATCGCGCCCATCGGCATCGAGAATTTTTTGAAGAATTCAAGGCGGAACAACGATAACTGCTGATCGGCTTTTATGGTACTTGCTTCGGACTTTTGTCTTGCGAACACGCTGAGCTGATTACTGCGTTGATTCCAATTACGTCCCTCCGGCCCCTTTCTGAGCGCGGTTTCAAGCGCGAGCGCGGTTTCAAGCGTCTGTTTGTTCTGCTCGCTGTAATGAGTGTCAATGTCAGACTCCCGCTTTTTTATCCAGTAATACACGTCACGGGAACTCATTTCACGGGCGCTGATTCTATTTTCATTCTGGATAATATCGTTCTGTTGAATCCGGTAGCTTAAGAGGCCTGAGGAAGCGTAATCGTAATCCCGTCGTTCGGTTTCTTTGGAGGCGTGAACAAACGCATCGGTTAAATCAAGATTAATGCCGTCTTTTCCCGCGTCAACAAATTCGGTGCTTTTCGCCATGATGATGCGGCGCTCCCCTTCACTGGTTTTGTCAAGTATCAGCATATCCGCTATTTTATTTTTGCTGACATTGCCGGTGACGAGCACGGTGCCATTAAAACGTTTTACGGAATTCGCCTCTATTTCCAACGCGGGAGTCGAAACGAGTATTGAACGGTACAATTTAGTAAATTCAATCGATCCCATTGGCAATAAAACATCGTTTACGCCAAAGGAAACAAAGGTAACAAGAGTGCCCACAAGAAAAACGGGTATAAATATATTCTTATAGGACATCCCCGATGTAAGCATTACCAGCACTTCGTTTTCCGAAGCCATACGGCCCACCGCTATCAACGTTCCCAATAATGCCGCAAACGGCATAGACAACGCAATAATAGAAGGAAACGAGTACAATAACAAAAACGCGACTTGTTGCAGAGGCACTTTTTTTTCGAGTATCTGCCGCGCCATAAGCAAAAGCTGATTCACAAAAAAAATAAAGAAGAAAAACAAAAACGAAACAAAAAACGCGAAAACGACCTCGCCAAAAATATAGAAAAACATCGTCCGGCTTAAACGGCCGTTTACAAAAGTTGTTTTTTTCATAATCCTGTCGACCCAAATCCTTTGCCGCCCCGTTCCGTCACGGAAAGCGTATCCGTAACATGGATAACGGCGTTTTGTACCGGAGAAAACACCAGTTGCGCGATCCGGTCGCCATTTTGAATCGTAACGCTTTCTTTGCCCAAATTGATTACAATAATATGTATTTCTCCCCGGTAATCACTGTCAATGGTTCCCGGCGAATTCAACACGGTAACCCCTTTGTTCCTGGCGAGACCCGAACGCGGCCTCACTTGTCCTTCATACCCCAGTGGAATTTCCAGCGCGATTCCGGTGGGGATTGCGGCTCTTTCAAGCGGAGCAAGCTCAAGCGGCGCGTCCATGCACGCGCGTATATCAAACCCCGCCGATCCCGCCGACTGTTTCTCAGGCAGAACAGCACCTTTTTTGAGTAATTGCGCTTTAACAGAAAAATTTTTCCCACCGGACTTTTCCATATATAAGGTATCGGCGGGAAAAAAAATAAGTTAAGAGGCTGTTTCAAAGCCTTGCGTTGCGGGACGGGGCGGACTTGTCCTGAGGCCGTCTTTGGACGGGAACGCCGAGGCTGTTTGTAACGCCGTTTTTGTCCGCTAACCGGGGGCTTTGCCCCCGGTTAGCCGGGCGGAAACACGGAGGAAAACGTAAATTGGGGCGAAAAAGGCGCTTCCGACCCCAATCCGGCCTGGCGGGGGCTGCCCCAAGATAACGTGTAGGTCATGCCCGCCGGTACCGGCTTGCTTGCCTCTGCCACAACCGCCTCCCAGTCAACCTCTTCCGCTTCAGGCGGCGGCTCCCCCGCGAGTATCTCCGACCAGTACCGCTCCCCCCAAAGATGCGCCTTCCTTCCCGTCCGCACATTGAACCGGACGGAGAACGTCTGCTTCATCCACTGCATGATCTTGGGCA
>JAISZQ010000266.1 GCA_031269165.1 Spirochaetaceae bacterium | reverse complement strand
ACTTGGGTAAACTAAAGGAGCGCGCTTCTTAATTGAGACTGAAAAGAAACGCCTTGGGCTTGGATTTTTTATTTTAACGTACCTGCATTTCAGTTAGATTTTATTTCGATGTACTACGGTAGGCAGGTTTAACGAAAAAGCGGCTATTACCGCAACAATGGAAGCATTTTTGACCACGGATTGCGCCGGATAGAAGCGGATTTTCACGGATTGAGGGGCGCGTGATGCGCGCTTCGCGCGAATTGAAAATGATAAATGGATAATGGAAAATGACGGGAAGGAAACACGCCGTTTCCAAGTCTGGATTGCTTCGCCGCTTTGCGGCTCGCAATGACAACGCTCCTCTTATCCGCATAATCCGCAGTTGACCCTTATTCCACTCATTTTCCATTTACCATTCTCCATTTTCCATTCGCACACCGCTTGGGCGATGATGGATCATCTGACGATTATTTCGCAGAGCCGGTCGAGATCTTCCATAGAATAGTATTCGATGCGGATGGAGCCTGAGTCTGCGCCGCCGTCGATGCGGACTTTGGTGCCGAGGCGGTCAATGAAACGCTGCTCCATGTCGGCAAGGTGCGGGTCACGGGCTTTGGCGACAGCGGGCGAGGCAGACGCAACCGGGTTGTTGCCGGAATCAAGCAGGGGGATTTTGTTCAACTCGGCGGCACGGGCTTCCGCCTCGCGCACGGAGAGGATTTTCTCGACAATCTCGCCAAACAGCGCACGTTGCCGCTCACCGTTTTCCACCGCGAGAATTGCGCGGGCGTGGCCCTGGGTAATCATGCCTTTTTTCAGCGCGTCCTGCACCGGATCGGGCAGTTTCAAGAGACGGAGACTGTTCGCCAGTGCCGAGCGGCTCTTTCCCACCTTCACGGCGGCTTCGTCCTGCGAAAGCCCGGCGAGTTCCATGAGTTGCCTGAACGCGGCGGCTTCTTCAATCGGATTGAGGCCCTCACGCTGAATATTCTCGATGATCGAAATCTCAAGCCGCTTTTCTTCGGAATAATCGCGGACAAGCGCGGGCACCTCCCGCAATCCGGCAAGGGTAGCGGCGCGGCAACGCCGTTCTCCCGCAACGACCGTGTAGAACCCATCCCCGCTTTCCTCGACGATAACCGGTTCGATGATCCCGTGTTCCCTGATTGATGCGGCAAGTTCTGCCAACGCCGCCTCGTCAAAATGCTTGCGCGGCTGATGCGGGTTCGCCTTGATCTTGTCGAGCGGGAGAAACAACTCTCCCTTCTCTCCCGACTTATCCGTCTTGCCGCCGGAACTGGGAAGCAACGCCTCTATGCCCCGGCCCAGGCCCCGTTTAACCTGCACGGGCCAGCACCTCACCCGCGAGACGTTTGTACGCCAGCGCGCCGCTGGACGCCGGATCGTAAAGGGAAATCGGCACTCCGTGGGACGGTGCCTCGGCAAGCCGCACGTTACGCGGGATAATCGTGGAAAAGACCGTTTCCTTGAAATAAGAGCCGACCTGCTTTACCACCTGCTGGGCGAGCTTCGTCCGCGAATCGTACATCGTGAAAAATATTCCGTTAATGGTGAGCGCGGGATTGAGCGACCCCTGAATCCGTTTCACCGTTTCGAGCAACAGCGTAAGCCCCTCAAGGGCAAAATACTCGCACTGCATCGGGATGAGCACCCGGTCGGCTGCCGTGAGCCCATTTACCGTAAGCACGCCGAGCGAAGGCGGACAGTCGATAAGAACGCAGTCAAACATATCTTTTATGGGAGCCAGCGTGTCTTTGAGATAGTAATCCCGTTTCTCTTCGCCAATCAACTCGACCGCCGCCCCCGAAAGATCAATGCTCGCCGGAATCACAAAGAGATTCGGCACCTTGGTCTTCTGGATTACCTCTTGAGCCTGAATCTTGCCGGAAAGCGCCTCGTAAATACCCGCCACTTCCCGTTTCGCGCCGATTCCCGCCGACAACACCCCGCTTGAGAGATTTGCCTGGGCATCGAAGTCGACCAAAAGCGTCTTCTTCCCGGCTTCCGCGAGATACGCGCCGATGTTGATGGCGGAAGTCGTTTTTCCAACCCCGCCCTTCTGATTCACAAAAACATAGACACTCATTCACCCTTTAATATAACACAAAAAATAAAAAAAGAAAAGGGAGGAACAAGATTGGCAATGCCGATTTCAAAAAAAAGGGGAAGTCGCGGAACAAAGGTGCCGCCCCCTCGTTCCCGCCGCCTCCGTTGTCTTTCACTGCCCCTCAGCGAGGGTTCCACCCCCGAAGGCATCCCAAAGGACGCCCGGTGCGCTACGGCCTCCCGACACGTTATCACGGCAAATGGCACTAAAAGCGTTCGCCCAACGGAATAATTATCATTTTTTTTCACAAAACGCTTGACCTATTTTTCAATCCGGTGTAAGATATATATATGAGCATTCGTTCAACTGTTGAGTGGAGAAGGCATGGCAAAAGACGCATTGGACGTTGAGAGTTGCGAGTGCAGCGTCATTCACGAGGACGTGGTGGCCGCCGTCAGGAAAGATATGCCGGATGACGAGACGTTGCTGGACTTGGCCGACCTCTTCAAGGTGTTTGGCGATTCGACCAGGGTCAAGATCATCTGCGCCCTGTTGCGGGCCGAGATGTGCGTCTGCGACATCGCGGCTCTTGTGGGCATGAGCAAGTCGGCCATCTCCCACCAGTTGCGGACGCTCAGGCAGACGCGGCTCGTGAAATATCGGCGCGAGGGCAAGGTGGTTTACTATTCGTTGCAGGACGAACACGTGGGAACGATTTTTGGACAAGGTTTGACCCATGTGAGCGAGTGATTTTTTGGGAAGGAATGGCGCATGACGAGAAAACGCGGACAGGTTAAGGAAATTCACGGCGATATGGCGCTGGTAGAAACGCTCACGGTCAGGACTATGGGCGGTTCTTGTTGCGGCAGTGTTAGTTGCCGCAGTTTCGAGGAGATTAAGGTGCGGAATCTCTGTGGGGCCAAAAAGGACGATTGGATCATCATTGAGACCGAGGGAGACCGGGAAAAGGACCGGACTATGGCGCTGACGCTGGGAGCGTTTGCCGCGTTTTTGTGCGGCTGCGGTCTTGCTCAGGCCGTGCTGAAAACGTTGGGCTGGGCCGCCCCGGAAAAGATCGTTCCCGTTGTTCTGGGCGCGGGTCTTGCCGCAGGTGCCGTGGTCGTGGCGTGTTTCATGGTTTTTTACCGGAGGCATCCCCTGAAAACGGCGTCGGCAAGCCAGATTATTTCGGCCCCCGAAGAAAAGATGGAGGAAAAAATCTACCTGTTGTAGAGGATAGGTAATTATTCAGTTGGGGGGAAGTCTCCCCCCTCGCTACGGCCAGCCTCCGCTACCCCCCTCAGCGGGGGCAAAACTATGCGGTGCATGGTGACCTACGCAAGCGTAGGTTTGGTGGGCGCGTCCACGGATGGACGCAAAACAGGATGTTGAGGGCTGTAGGGTGCCCCCGCAACGCCCCCCGGATCACCGCGAGGAGGCAATTTGACGAACTTTGTTCGTGGCAAACGCTGTTTGCCAGGGTTTTGAAACGGCTTTGAGTTACGGAAGATGTTTTATAACGGGCATTTTTACCCAAACAGTTGAACAAGTTATCAACTGTTCAATGATTGTATTGTAAGGAGTTTGATATGAGAAAGAGTTATGTGTTGGACGGGCTTTGTTGCCCGAACTGTGCCGCGAAGATTGAACGGCGTGTTGCCGCTCTGGAAGGGGTGAGCGGCGCGGTGGTCGATTTTTCCGCGCAGAAACTTATGATCGAGGCTGAGGAAATCGGGACGGTTGAGGGACGAGACCCCGGACAGTGGGACGATCTCATCGCCCGTGTCGGCGGGATCATCAAACAGATTGAGCCTGCCATCACGTTGCGCGATGCGGCGTTGCCCCCCCAGCGGGATGCGGCGAAGGGCGCGGCGCGAGGTACAGCGAAGGACGCGGTTCCGGTAAAGACGTGGCTCCGCCGGATAAGCCTCGGCCTCGGCATGGCCCTCTTTGCCGCGGGCATGGTCTTTGACAATGTTTCTTCTATATATATACCGGACCTGCCGCCGTTCATGCGGTTTGCCCTCTTTCTGGCAAGTTACCTCCTCGTGGGCGGCGAAGTGCTGGTCAGGGCGGCCAAAAACATTGCCCGGGGCGAAATATTTGACGAGAACTTCCTCATGGGGATCGCCACCATCGGGGCCTTTGCCATCAAGGAGTTCCCCGAAGGCGCGGCGGTGATGATTTTCTACCAAATCGGCGAGGCCTTTCAGAATTACGCGGTGGGGCGTTCCCGCAAGTCCATCTCCGCCCTCATGGACATACGGCCCGATTACGCCAACCTCAAGACCGCCGCCGGGCTCGAGCGAGTCTCGCCTGAAACGGTGCGCGTCGGGGACTTCATCGTGGTAAAGCCCGGTGAAAAAATCCCGTTAGACGGCGTGGTGGCCGAGGGTTTTTCCGCGCTGGACACCTCGGCCCTCACCGGAGAATCCTTGCCCCGAGACGTGGAACCGGGCAACGCGGTACTTTCAGGCTCGATCAACGCAAGCGGCCTCCTCACCATCGAGGTAACGAAGGGCTTCGGCGAATCCACCGTCTCGAAAATCCTCGACCTCGTGCAAAACGCGGGGAGCAAGAAGTCCGTCACCGAGAACTTCATCACCAAATTTGCCCGCTACTACACCCCCGCCGTGGTGTTCGCCGCCGTCGCGCTGGCCGTGTTTCCGCCGCTCTTTCTCCCCGGCGCGACCTTCGCCGCGTGGATCAACCGCGCCCTCGTGTTCCTCGTGGTCTCCTGCCCCTGCGCCCTCGTCATCTCCATCCCGTTGAGCTTTTTTGGCGGCATCGGCGGCGCGTCACGGAACGGCATCCTCATCAAGGGTAGCAACTACCTCGAAGCCCTCACCAACGTGGACACCGTAGTCTTCGACAAGACCGGCACCCTGACCCGTGGCGTGTTCAGCGTAACGAAAATCGTCCCGGCGGACGGCCTCACTGCGGAACAACTCCTCTCCTACGCCGCCCACGCCGAGGCGCACTCCAACCACCCGATAGCCCTCTCAATCAGGAACGCCTACCGGAAAGAACTTGATGATGCGGCGACAGGCCCGTATGAAGAGATCGCCGGAAAAGGGGTCTCCGTCCGGGTTGGGGAAGACGCGGTGCTGGCGGGAAACGCCAAGTTGCTTGAGGCCGCGCAGATCGCCGTGTCTGCCGAGGCGGTTTCGGCGGCCACGGAACCGGGAACCGTGGTGTATGTGGCGGTGAACGGCGTGTTCGCCGGGTATCTCGTCATTGCCGACGAACTCAAGGCGGACGCAAAGCAGGCGGTCGCGGACTTGCGGGCCATCGGGGTGAAACGGATCGCCATGCTCACCGGGGACTCACGGGCCGTGGGCGAAAACATCGCGCACCGGATCGGCCTCGACACGGTTTTCGCGGAACTCCTCCCTCATCAAAAGGTGGAACAGCTTGAAGCCCTAGAACAGAGCAAGTCCGGCCCCGGCAAACTGGTCTTTGTGGGGGACGGCATCAACGACGCGCCCGTACTAGCCCGCAGCGACGTGGGTATTGCAATGGGCGGCGTCGGCTCGGACGCAGCCATCGAAGCCGCCGACGTGGTACTGATGACCGACGAGCCCTCGAAGATCGCGGGCGCGATCCGCATCGCCCGCCGGACCCGGACTATCGTCTGGCAGAACATCATCTTCGCGCTATCCGTCAAGGGCGTGATCCTCGTCATGGGCGCGCTGGGCATCGCCACCATGTGGGAGGCGGTGTTCGGCGACGTGGGCGTGGCCCTTATCGCGGTGCTCAACGCCATGCGGGTGAGCGCGTTTCGCGCGAAGGGAAAATAGAAAATGGATAAATGAACCGCGAACCTCAAGGGTAACCGCATAGAAACCTTCCGGTGTAATAGAGGGGGCTGTTCCAAAACGGCCGTTTTGGAACAGCCTTGTACCCTCTCTATAAGGCGTTGAGTTGCAGTTTTGCTTTAATCAAACGAGCCCGTTCCAAAACCCCACGAGGTTTTTTCCTCGCCGTGATTCGGGGGCGTTACGGGGGTGGTAAACCCCCGTAGAAGGGGGTAGCGTAGGGCGTAGACCGAAGCGAGGGGGAAGACTTTCCCCCTTTAGCGGGGTTTTGGAACAGCCTCAAACGGGAAAAAACGAGAAAAAAGTGAAAAAACTTCGTGGTCTTGAGACGGGCTCGGTACATTGCGGCGCGGAAAGGCCGTATTTGGCTTTTAGCCTAACGGAACACGTTCTTTATCCGCAATTACCATCATGCCGGGATACTAGTCACTTTTTTTGCGATATGCTATACTGGACGGGATGAAGAAAGGCGTGCCCTTGTAGCTCAGTCGGCAGAGCATCTCCATGGTAAGGAGAAGGTCAACGGTTCGATTCCGTTCGAGGGCTTGTTCAAATCGGGGCTTTTCAGATTGAGGCGCCCAGTTTACGGCACTTTGACGTAGGCGAGGATGCGTGTCAGCACGCTGTCGGCATCGACCGTCTCTGCCTCCGCTTCATAGGACAGCACGAGCCGGTGGCGAAGCGTGTCGGGCACGACTTTTTTCACGTCGTCCGGCGTAACAAAATCGCGCCCATCGAGCATCGCCCGGATACGCGCGCATTTGTAGACCGCCACACTTCCCCGCACCGACGCGCCGTACGCGATATAGCGGTAGAGCCCCTCGGCGTGTTTCTTGTCTTTCTTGCCCGCCCGCGTCGCTTGTATAAGGGAAACAATATACTCGGTGATTTTCGGGTCAACGAAGACCGCCTCCGCCGCCTCGCACAGTTCCCGCAACGCGCGCGCGTCGAGAACAGGCTCAATCGGCGTTCTCGTCAAATTCCCCGTAACAATCCGCACCTCGTTTTCGGTGGACGGATAGTCAACTTTCAACTTCACCAAAAAGCGGTCAAGCTCGGCTTCGGGAAGCGGATACGTCCCTTCCTGCTCGATGGGATTCTGGGTCGCCAGCACGAAAAACGGGTCGGGCAAGCGGTGACTTTCCTCGCCGAGCGTTACCTGATGTTCCTCCATCGCCTCGAGCAACGCCGACTGCACCTTCGCCGGGGCGCGGTTCACCTCGTCGGCAAGAACGATATTGGCAAAAACCGGACCGCGCCTGAGGGAAAACGCCGAAGACGAAGCCTCCCACACCAGCGTACCGGTAAGGTCGGCGGGCAGAAGGTCGGGGGTAAACTGGATACGCTTGAACGAAAGACCGATGACCTCGGCCAGCGTCTTTACCGCGAGCGTTTTTGCAAGACCAGGAACACCCTCAAGCAGAACATGCCCGCCCGCCACCAGCGCCGTGAGAAGCCCATCAATCATACTCTCTTGACCGGCGATCCGCTTGCCCATCTCGGCGCGATACCGTTCGATTGTTGGTTGAACATTCATCATGCATCTTTACAGGAATATCGCAAGAATCGGGCAGGCCGGAGTTGAACCGGCGACCTCTTGGTCCCGAACCAAGCGCGCTACCAACTGCGCTACTGCCCGGCGTAAAAAAAAGAGTTGTCAAAGCACCCGTCCGGCACCGCAACCCTTTTCTTTACGCTTTACTGAAAAATCATCTGCGACACCTTTCCTTCGTGCTTTAATCGGGAGCGACGGGGCTCGAACCCGCGGTCTCCGGCGTGACAGGCCAGCGCGATAACCAACTTCGCTACGCCCCCCGAACACAGTAAACATAACGCACCATAAAAATAATGTCAAGTGGTACCCCGAACGGTTCGGGCTTTTTTTGTCAAAAAAACATAAAAATATTCGTAACTATTCAGTGGGGGAAGTCTCCCCCTCGTTCCAGCCGCCTACGGCGTCTTCCACTACCCCCTCTACGGGGGTTTCCCACCCCCGTAACGCCCCCGGATCAAGGCTCAACGCTTCGCATTGAGCATAGAATTTCGGAAAAGCGGGCGCAGCCCACCCGAAACTCCCGAAGCAAACCAGAGGTTTGCGACCCCAACTCCCCATCCCGGTGGCGGCTGAATAGTTACAAATATTCAATATGTTCATGGCGGTGTGATGTATTATAGGCGAGATTGTTCCCAAACCACCATTTTTTCACTAAAACGGAAATATTTGAGCCTGTTTCAAACCTTCACGTCTTGAAAGGCGCCAAAACGTGTCCGGCACCCTTTGCAAGACCTGCACCCTTCAAAAACGCCGTTTTGGAAGGCTAAAGCCCGCTTTAGCCTGACTGCAATAGCCAAAGGCCCGCAACCTCACGAGATTGAAAATTCCCGGCCTTTGGCCCGCACCGCATCAATTATTGATATTTCCCGCCGATTGTTTTGGTATCATAACGATGCAGTATAGATTCCAGCGATTCTCCGCATCTGAGCAGTTCAAGGACTTCTTCACGGCCTTGACCGAGCCCTTCTTCACGACCTTCTTCACGACCTTGTTTGATACCTTGTTTGATACCTTGTTCAAGCCCTTGTTTGATACCTTTGTCAATACCGAAGGCAATACGGCCTTGCTCATCGCGCCACGCCTTTTCCCGCGCCTCATAGCGCAGCCGGACTTCATCATCGGCACTCAATTTATAGAGTGCTTTCACCGCCCGGCCCACTTCCCTGTTCCTTGTTGCTATCATATTCAGTTCCTCCTCCGTTTTCGCGTTGAAAAACAGCGCCCAATCCCATAATTTTGACCCGTCGCTACCCCCCGGCATCTTGGGAAGTTCCAGCGTGTGTATCTCCTCGACATCCCCAAAATAGGTGTCGTCCGCCGGGTCGTGCAGCCGGTAGATATGGTGATACCTCGTCTTATCCGCGCTTTCAATAAAGCTGAATTCCGTTATCACGATACAGATCGTCTTCTTGATCGCGTCATACCACATGCCTTCGCCGATCTGCCCGACAATCAGCTTGGAGCGGTAGAAGCAGATCCGCTCAAAAAAGGCTTTGATGTCGGCCAGCTGGATCTCCACATTGATAATTTTACCGGATTTGCTTTTCAGGCAGACATCCAGTATGCCCAGCTTGTCGTCCTCCGCCTCCTTTTTCAAATGGGGGTCTATCAGGATGATTTCGTATTCCTCATC
>JAISZQ010000262.1 GCA_031269165.1 Spirochaetaceae bacterium | reverse complement strand
AAAACCCCACGAGGTTTTTTCCTCACCGTGATTCGGGGGCGTTACGGGGGTGGTAAACCCCCGTTGAAGGGGGTAGCGTAGGGCGTAGACCGAAGCGAGGGGGAAGACTTTCCCCCTTTCGCTGGGTTTTGGAACAACCTCGCTTGACAATGCGTCCGTCCGGGTTTGAAACATCGTCCCGCGTATGCTATGCTGTCTGTATGCGGGATGGCGCGTTACTCTGTTATGGCTTTGTCGGCCTCGGTCTCATGGGCGGTTCGTTTGCCCAAGCGATCCGCGAAAAGGTTCTCGCACAAGGAACGGGCAGGATTCTTGCCGTTGACCGCAACCCGTGGGTGTTGTCGGGCGCGATAGATGCGGGGGTGATAGACGCCGGGTTTCAGCCCGAGGAGAGCCGCCGGATGCTGAAGCAGTGCGACGTCGTGTTTGTCTGCCTTTACCCGAAACAAACGATCGAATTTCTCAAAAAAGAGCGGGCCTTTTTCAAGAAAGGATCGCTTGTTACGGATATTTCCGGCGTAAAGGGGACGCTTGACGCTCATTTGGATGCGATTTTAACCGGAGATTTTGATTTTGTCAGCGCGCATCCTATGGCGGGGAGCGAGAAAGAGGGGTTTACCCACGCTCAGGCAAAAATCTTTGAAAACCGCAACTATATTATCGTTCCGCACCCGCAAAACAAGCCGGAAAACATCACGTTTCTCAAAAATCTGATGACGGCGATCGGGTTTACCCGGATTATCGAGACCGACGCGCAGACGCACGATGCGAAAATCGCTTTTACCAGCCAGCTCTGCCACATCATCGCGTCGGTTCTCGTTGACAGCGCGGAGGACACGAACATCACGTCCTTCGGCGGCGGAAGTTTTGAAGACCTTACCCGTATCGCCATGATTAACGCGCCGCTGTGGACCGAACTCTTTTTGAGCAACCGGAAAAAACTCCTCGACCGGATTGATTCTTTTGAAACATCCCTCTGCCGCGTGAAAAAGATGGTGGAGGAAGACGATTACGCGAGTCTCTGCCGCTTGCTGGAAGACATTCGCGCAAAACGCATCGAGATGGGCGGACAAGATACGAAATAGAGCGCGATGCAGTTGGGAGGAAGTTGCGGCAAATCGCCGACCACTATAGTCGTTCTCCTCAAGAATACCTAAAGAGGGGGACGGCAACAGGTTGCCGCGTCTCCCCCTTCGCTACGGCCCGCTCAAACCATTGCGGGGTATACCCCGCAATGGTTTGAGCCGTCCTCCGCTATCCCCCTCTGCGGGGGTCAGCCCCCGCAACGCCCCCGGCACTTTGGTGTATTATAAAGGAAAATCACTATATCAACACGTTACGCAAAGAGAGCCTGTCCCAAAACTGAAGTTTTGGAACAGGCTCAGACTACACTACTTGCTGGTCAACGTGCCGTTTTCAAAGAGATAGTTCGCCTTGGACAGATACTGCGCCGGAATGGTGATGCCGCAATTCTTCGCCGCATCCAGATCAAAGAGCAGATCCGATTCGGACGGGTCCGTGAGGAACTTCACCGGGATGTCGGCGGGCTTCTTCCCCTCCAGAATGTCGACGACGATGTTTCCCGTGGCAAGCCCCGCCTTGTAATAGTTGAAGCCCGACGCGATCACACAGCCGCCTGACATCGCGCCCGTCACGTCCCCGGCAAAAATGGGCTTCTTCGCGGCGCTAAAAATCTGAATCAGCGAGGGCAGGGCGGAAAACACCGTGTTGTCCGTGGTAAGGTAGATGCCGTCCACCCGGTTGACGATCGCCTCCGCCGCCTGCCTGAGCTCCGCCGATGTGCTGATCGCCTGGGTGACGAGGGTTATCCCCTGCGCCTTGCAAGCGGCTTCCACCACGGCCAGCGCGGAAATCGAGTTCGCCTCGGAACTGGTGTAGATGTAACCCAGCGTCTTGATCCCGGCAATCTCCCGGAAAAGCGCGATGTGATCCGCCGTGGGAATCGCGTCGGAGAGGCCCGTTACGTTCTTTTCCCCGCGCTCCAGCGTGGTAACCAGATTCGCCCCCACCGGGTCGGTTACCGAGGAGAAAACGACCGGCGTGTCGGTGAGCGTATTGGCCAAAGCCACCGCGATAGGCGTCGCTATCCCCACCGCGACCCGCACCTTGTCGGCCTTAAACTTGTTGGCAATCTGGGCCGCCGTGTTCATGTCGCCGTTCGCGTTCTGAAAATCAAACACCGCGTCTATCCCCCGCGCCTTCACCGCGTCCACGATCCCTTTTTCACAAGCGTCCAGCGCCTCGTGCTGCACGATCTTCGCGACCCCAATCCGAATCTGCTCCTTCCCTTTCGCCGACTGATCCCGGCCCCCCGCCGCCGTCAGCACCACTGCCGCGAGACACAACCCGACGATTGTCATACCCATCGTCCATTTTTTCATAAAAACTCCTTTTTGGCCTTTCCTGTTGGCCTTTTAATGAAATTTGTTACTATTGATAGTAACAGCGTTATTCTAGCAATGAGCGCCGGAAGTGTCAAGCGACCCCATCGAGCCCCGTCAAATCGAACCATAGCGAACCATGTGCGCCATGTAAAAATCGAACCATAGGGACACACTATATCCAGAAAGTCTGGAGGGACAAAGGGGGGTTACTATGGCAGAGAAAAAAAGATAACGGCGGAGTTCGCGCCCCGCCTGTTTCAGATTCTCAAAGCGGAGAAGGTTCTGCCCCGAACCGGGGACAAGGTTGTGGTGAGGATCAGGCTTGACGGAAGATGAGAGTATCTTATGGAAAGGGAAACCTCTCCTCGTTGAGGAGATAAAAATATCTGAAAAAGACCAGCCGGATTCCTATGCCGCATGAAGGATGAGGACATTTCTATTGCGCCTTGACAGATGTACTGCGGCCTCCGTAGTACATCGAAATAAAATCTAACTGAAATGCAGGTACGTCAAAATAAAAAATCCAAGCCCAAGGCGTTTCTTTTCAGTCTCAATTAAGAAGCGCGCTCCTTTAGTTTACCCAAGT
>JAISZQ010000261.1 GCA_031269165.1 Spirochaetaceae bacterium | reverse complement strand
ACTTGGGTAAACTAAAGGAGCGCGCTTCTTAATTGAGACTGAAAAGAAACGCCTTGGGCTTGGATTTTTTATTTTGACGTACCTGCATTTCAGTTAGATTTTATTTCGATGTACTACGGGCACCCTGTCCCATCGCGTGAATTGAAATGGGAACAGCCTCCCTTTTCCATTCGCCTACAGCGCGACCCGTTACCTTGACAAACCGGGCCGCATGAAATAGCATCATGGTCATGAACGCCGCCGATTTGTATCTGGGGGACGCCCGGATGGAACTCCAGAAGGTGCCGGATAACTCGGTTGATCTCGTTGTTACTTCTCCTCCGTATGCCGATCAGCGGAAAGAGACCTACGGCGGGGTGAGTCCCGACAAATATGTACGGTGGTTTTTACCGATTGCGGGGCAATTGTTGCGGGTCTTGAAACCATCGGGAACCTTTATTCTCAATATAAAAGAGCGCGTTGTCAACGGAGAGCGGAGTACGTATGTACTGGAGTTGATTCTAGAGATGCGGAAACAGGGCTGGTTGTGGACCGAGGAATTTATCTGGCATAAAAAAAATTGTTATCCCGGAAAATGGCCCAATCGTTTCCGCGACGCATGGGAACGGCTGCTCCAGTTCAACAAGACAAAAAACTTTGCAATGTATCAGGATGCGGTGATGGTGCCTACGGGGGATTGGGCAAAGACGCGCCTTAAAAACTTGAGCGTTACTGATACGATTCGTGATAATTCAAAAGTGGGGAGCGGTTTTGCTAAAAATATTTCCCATTGGTTGGGCCGGGAAAACGCCTATCCAACGAATGTTCTTCATCTTGCCACAGAATGCGGCAACAAGAATCATAGTGCCGCATTTCCCCCGGAGTTGCCCGCTTGGTTTATCAAATTATTTACCAAGCCGAACGACACGGTATTGGATCCGTTTATGGGTTCGGGTACGACTATTTTTGCGGCGAGTAATTTACAAAGAAATGCCATTGGCATCGACATTATCGCGGATTATTACGAGATGGTAAAAAATAAATGCTCTCAAAAAGAGCCCAGTCTTTTCGACGAGGAGCGGGAATTTGATAAAGTTGCAAATCAATGATGTGAATGAATATGTCAAAAACAACATCGGTGAGTTTCACAAAAAGAAACTGGAAAAATTGAAGGGTCTCAGGCTCTATGATGTTTTACGAAGGAAAAACCCGTATTTGTTTAAGGCAAAGAATATAATGACGGCCTCTGAAATAGTGAAAGCCCTTGCGGACGCTTTTGTTTCCTCTAGTGAAGAAACGATGTTCGGAGACTGGCTTGAGGGTCTTGCGATTTTTATCAACCAAAAAGTGTACAACGGCTGGAAATCAGGAATAACCGGCATAGACATGGAATTCGATCACCATAACACGAGATATATTGTAACCATTAAATCCGGGCCACAATGGGGAAACAGCTCGCAAATAGCGAAAATGATGTCAGATTTCACGACGGCGAAAAAGACGCTCAGAACCAGCAATTCAAATCTGCATATTGTCTGTGTCAACGGTTGCTGTTACGGGAAAGACCACAAGCCGGACAAAGGCGACTATTTCAAATACTGCGGCCAGCAATTTTGGAAATTTATCGGCGGTACTGAATCACTTTATACCGATATTATTGAACCATTGGGTTATGAAGCGAAAGAACACAATAACGCCTTCCTCGATCAATACGGCGCAAAATTAAATCTTTTTACGAAAGAATTTACCAGCGATTTCTGCGATGAAAATGGGTATATAAACTGGAACAGGCTGGTTCAATTTAACTCGGGTGACGGGGAAGACTGAATCGCCGTATTTTTACAACGGATAGTACTAAACATGGACGGCTATATCTTATTACACAAACGGAGCGGCGTCACCTCGTTTCAGGCGTTGCATCCGGTAAAGCGCATCCTCGGAACGGGGAAAGTCGGGCACACGGGGACGCTGGACAAGTTCGCGGACGGGCTTATGGTGGTGCTGGTGGGCAAAGCGTTGAAACAGCAGGAGGCGTTTACCCATCTGGACAAGAAGTATGTGGCGGACGTTTTTTTCGGCAAAGAGACGGCGACGCTTGATCCCGAAGGCGCATTTGTTGCCGAGGCCGACGCGCCGGAACGGGACGCGCTTATCAAGGCACTCGAACAGTTCCGGGGGGACATCACGCAGGTTCCGCCCGCATATTCGGCGATACATGTCAACGGCAGCCGCGCCTCGGATCTGGCGCGGAAGGGAAAGCCGCCTGAAATGAAGGCGCGGCCGGTTACGATTTACGCGCTGGAACTCTTGTCCTACGAAAAGCCGCGCGCGAGGATTGCCGTGCATTGTTCGAGCGGCACGTACATCCGCGCCCTTGCCCGCGACATTGCCCTTGCCTGTGGCTCGCGGGCGTACCTCACGGCGTTGACGCGGACGATGGTCGGGGATTTCAGGCTGGAAGACGCGGCGGTCGTGGACAATAGCACAACCGAATTGCGCGTCCATCCGCTGTAATAAAGGCTATAACGAAGAAGCTATGACGGGGAATGCCGTATCAACGTTCCCTTAGAGCCTGTTCAAAAACCCTGCGGGACGCAAGCCGCCGCTGTGATTCGGTCGCGGGCTTTGCCCGCTTCTGGAGTTTCGGGCGGGGCGGGCAAACACGTTTGCCTGCGCCCCGCTTGTTCCGAAACTCCATGACTGAAAGTCGGGATTCGGGGGCGTTACGGGGGTTTCCCTACAGCCCTCAGCGTCCTGCTTCGGACTTCCGGGCCGGGGCGCACTCGGTAATGCGTCCGTCCGTGGACGCTTGGGGTACGCCCACAAAACCATGCACCGCATGGTTTTGTCCCCGTAGAGGGGGTAGCGGAAGACGGCGCAGGCGGCTGGAGCGAGGGGGAGACTTCCCACTGTCAACAACTTAAGCCGACAGAGGTAGAAAAACACGCTATACTGGAGTATGGAGGGGTAGTATGGAAAAAAAAACGGTATAGAAATGCTGACAGAGCTGATAATGCAAAAGTGCTATGAGGCGAGATCGAAGATGCGGGAACAGGACTTCACCCGGAAACGGAAAATGACCTTTGCGGGGATTGTGTGTTTTATGATCTGCTCGGCGAAGATGAGTTCGCAAAACGCGCTGGAACGTTTTTTCGGACAACTGGGGCTGGGGCCCAGCATGAGGTGAGCAAGCCTTCAGCAAGGCGCGGAAGAAGATCAAGGCGGAAGCGGCAGGGGAGCTGCTGCGGACCAGCGTGACCGGATCGTACCATGAGGAGTGGAAGCGGTGGCGGGGATACCGGCTGATGGCGGTGGACGGGAGTTTCATCCAGCTTCCGTCGGATCCGGCGCTG
>JAISZQ010000180.1 GCA_031269165.1 Spirochaetaceae bacterium | reverse complement strand
AGAGACGCGCGGACTTACCATTGTCAACAACTTAAGAATTTTGGTCCGCGAATGGCGCGAATAAGCGCCATTGGCGTTACGAATAATACATACCCATCAGCGCGTATTCGCAACGCCATATATGGCGCATATTCGCGTGCATTCGCGGACAAAAAAACTAAAAATCTGGGTGATCCGCTGACCACTCTTATATTCCATTGGCTTAAGTTGTTGACAGGGGAAGCCGCGGCAACTTGCCATTCCCCTTTTTGCTGAGATTTTGAACAGGCTCTAAGGTCTGCGGTTATCTTTTTGTCGTACGCACCCTTTCCGCAATCTTCTCCAGAAACGCCCACGAATCAAGCGCCTTCTCCGGTTTGAGCGACGAGAGGGGCTGCAAGTCGGCAGTCATCCAGCCGCTTTCAATCGTGTCGATGACGGCTTCCTCCAGCGTCCGGGCAAAGGCGGCCAGTTCCGCAAGCCCGTCGAGTTCCGCCCGCTTAGACAAAGCCCCCGTCCACGCGAAGATCAGCGCGACGGGATTCGTGCTGGGCTTTTCGCCGTTCAGGTAACGGTAGTAGTGCCGCTGAACCGTGCCGTGGGCCGCCTCGAACTCGTACGCGCCGGACGGGGACACGAGGACACTCCGCATCATCGCAAGACTCCCGCTCGCCGAGGCAACCATGTCGCTCATCACGTCGCCGTCGTAGTTTTTGCACGCCCAGAGCATACCGCCCCGGCCCTTGACCACCCGCGCCACCGCATCATCAATCAGCGTGTAAAAGTAGGTGATCCCGGCGGCGGCAAATCGGTCTTTATACTCCGCGTACACATCCGCGAAAATCTCACGGAAACGGCCGTCATACGTTTTGGAAATCGTGTCCTTCGCGGCGAACATCAGTGGCAGTTTTGCGTCCAGCGCGTAACGAAAACAGGAACGCGCAAAACTCTCGATAGAGGCGTCCAGATTGTGCATCGCCTGCAAGACCCCGCCGCCGGGCATATCGGCAACCGTCACCCGCTTCTCGCTCCCGTCCGCCCCCGTCCACACCAACTCCGCCTTCCCCGGCCCGGCAACCGCCATCTCCGCCGCCTTGTACACATCGCCGTACGCATGACGCGCGATGACGACCGGCTCCGTCCACGTGGCAACGGCGGGCTTCACCGACTCAAGCAGAATGGGAGAACGAAACACCGTCCCGTCAAGCACCGCCCGGATCGTCGCGTTTGGACTGGGATAGAGCCGCGCAAGGCCGTACTCTTTGAGCCGCGCCTCCGTCGTGGTAATTGTCGCGCACTTCACGCCCACCCCATACTTCAAAATCGCCGCCGCCGCCTCATGCGTCACCCGGTCGCAGGTCTTGTCCCGCTCCGTCACAGAAAGGTCGTACCGCGCCGTCTTCAACTCGACAAAAGGCTCCAGCAACGTCTCTTTCACCGCCGCCCACAGCACCCGCGTCATCTCGTCCCCGTCGATCTCCACCAACGGCGTCTTCATCGTCATTTTCATAGCACCCTCATTAGAATACCCAAAGAGGGGGAAGTCTCCCCCTGTCAACGACTTAAGGATTTTGGTCCGCGAATAGCGCGAATAAATACGAATGATACATACCCATCAGCGCGTATTCGCAACGCCATGTATGGCGCATATTCGCGTACATTCGCGGACAAAAAACTAAAAATCTGTGTGATCTGTTGACCACTCTTATATTCCATTGGCTTAAGTTGTTGACAGGGGAAGGCTTTCCCCCCTTTTTCCCCTACCGTCCGGCGGGGGGATTGATGGCGGGTAATTGGGCGCCGTATCTTCGTTTCCAGAGTAATTGGGCGATTTCGCCTCCGTGGGCGGCGGCTTGTTCGAGGAGTTTGACGGCGGTTTCTTCCATAGAGAGGGAGGCGGGGCGGCCTTCGTGGTGGCGGCGTTTGACGAAGTTGTGAAAGCGAAGCGCGAGGTGTTCGAGGTCGGCGTTGTAGCGGCAGGCGGCAAGGGGGGATGCGGCGAGGACGGTAAACATCTGCCAGATTGCGGCGAGGCCCGCTATGTCGGCGGCGTTGTGGGCGCAGATTTTGAGAAGGTTGCCTGTTTCGCCGGACTTGAGGAATTGGAACCATGCGTCCGGGGCAAAACTGCCGGGTAAGTCGTCGCCGCGATCCAGGCCCAGTACGCGCTCTTCGATGTCCCGCTGTCGGCACGAGGGGAGTTTTCGTTTCCACAGATAGCGCGCGGGATGGACAAGGTCGGCGTGATGGTACCAGGGCGGCCGCAACCCGTTCACAATACAGCGGTTTTTTATGATCTGGCTGTCGAAACTCTTGCCGTTGTAGGTTACCACGAGGCCGGAAAGGTGTTCGAGGCACTTTTGCAGGAAGAGCGGCTCGCCGGAATAGTCGAGCAGGAGATACTGGGTAACGGTGAGGGCCGCCTTGTTTCCCGCCCGCCATCCCGCCGCGCCGTCTTGCGCGATTGTTCCAAACGCGGCGAGGAAGGCCACGGTTCCCGCGCCGCCTGATAGTCCGGTCGTTTCAAGGTCAAAGAAGGTGAGGCCCGCCGGTTCGAGCGTGTTTCCGGCATCAAGGAATCGCCCGATGTCGGGAAGGAGGGCGCAGAGGCCCGCGAGAGACGCGGCAGATTCGAGGGGGGGCGCCTGTGGGCCGGGGGTTCCCGTCGCAGCGTCGGGCGTAACGGCGGGAAGCATAACGGTGCGCGACCGCACGAAGTCTCCCTCGATCCGCCAGTCTGAAAACGCATGCGTTCGCGCCGCCGGGGGCTCGTCTTGCGCGGATCGCGGAGAAGGCGATGGGGCCGATGAAGCGGAGAGCGGTGTGCTTTCGGCATCCGGCTTTGGTTCCGGCGGCTTGGCTTCCGGTTTGCTTCCGGTCGTTTTGATCAGACGGAGTCTGTCTTTTAAGTTCATAGGGTTACGCGCTATTCTACGCCATTTTGCCGCTCATGGCAGCCATCGGCGAAAAAGGGATACGGTGGCAAGGGAACCACGGATTGCGCGGAGTTTTGTGGATAACATGGAGAGATGTCATTGCGAGCGGGCCGCTCGGTAGAGCGGGCGAAGCAATCCAGACGGGACGTTACCTGCTGGATTGCTTCGCTCGGCAATGTGCCGCTCGCTCGCAATGACGAAGGGCTTGCCCGCAATGACGGGCGGCTCGCTTGCAATGACGGGGCGGCCGGGGGCGTTACGGGGGTCTGACCCCCGTTGAAGGGGGTAGCGGAGGACCGCAGGGCCAGAGCGAGGGGGAAGGCTTTCCCCCCTTTTGCTGGTTTTTAAACAGACTCTTACTACCGCCGCCGCTTGAAATGTGCTATACTCCCGCCATGCGTTCATTTGAAGTTGTCGCGCCGTTCGGGTTGGCGGGGGATCAGGAGGCGGCGGTTGCCGCGCTTGCCGCCGGGATTGAGGCGGGCGACCGGTTTCAGACCTTGCAGGGGGTGACGGGGTCGGGGAAGACGTTCACGATGGCGAAGGTGATCGAGGCGGTGCAGATGCCGACGCTCATCATCAGCCACAACAAGACGCTTTCTGCCCAGCTTTACCGCGAGTTTAAGGGGTTTTTCCCGCATAACGCGGTCGAATACTATGTTTCCTACTACGACTACTACCAGCCGGAGGCGTATGTGGCCTCGCGCGACCTCTACATCGAGAAGGACGCTTCGATTAACGACGAGATCGAGCGGATGCGGCTTTCGGCGACGCGGAGTCTCATGGAACGGGAGGACGTGATTATCGTGGCGACCGTGTCCTGCATCTACGGGCTTGCGACGCCGGGGATTTACGCGACAATGACGTGCAAGTTTGCGCGCGGCGAACGGTTAGACGTGGACGCGCTGCTCAGGCGTTTTGTCGAGTTGCAGTACGAGCGGAATGACGCGGTGCTTGAGCGGGGTAACTTTAGGCGGCGCGGGGACACGCTCGAGATTTGGCCGGCCTACCTTGAGGACGCCTACCGCATCGACCTTGACTGGGACGTGGTCGGACGGATCCGCCGGTTCGAGCCGATTTCCGGGAAGGTGGTGGAAGACCTTGACCGCGCGAGGATCTATCCGGCCAAGCAGTTTGTGATGCCCCAAAGTATGATCGAGGCCGCGCTGCCGGGGATCAAGGCGGAACTTGCCGCCCGCATCGAGGAGTTGCGTTCCCAAGGGAAGCCGTTCGAGGCCGAGCGGCTGAAGACGCGGGTTGAGTACGACATCGAGATGCTCCAGGAGTTGGGCTACTGCCCCGGCATCGAAAACTATTCCGCGCCCCTGGCCGGACGAGGGCCCGGCGAGCCGCCCGACACGCTGTTAGACTACTACCCCAAAACGGCGGGCGGGAAGGCGGCCTACCTTACGTTTATCGACGAAAGCCACGTGAGTGTGCCCCAGATCGGCGCGATGTATGCGGGCGACCACAGCCGCAAGCAGAGCCTCGTTGACTATGGGTTTCGTCTGCCCTGCGCCCTTGACAACCGGCCCCTCCGCATCGACGAGTTTCGGGAGCGTATCGGCTCGGCAGTCTATGTGTCGGCGACGCCGGGACCGAAAGAGATCGAGGACAGCGCCCGCGTGGTCGAGCAACTGATCCGGCCCACCGGCCTTCTTGACCCGCAGATCGACGTGCGTCCGAGTGAGGGCCAGATGGAAGACATCTACGCCGAGGTGCAGGAGCGCGTTGCGCGGAAGGAACGCTGCCTCATCCTCACGCTGACCAAGAAGATGGCGGAAGACTTGACCGACTTCCTCGGCGGTCTCGGCCTCAAGGTGCGTTACATCCACAGCGAGATTGAGACGATCGAGCGGGTCGAAATCCTCACTCAACTTCGCGCGGGCGTGATTGACGTGCTTGTCGGCATCAACCTCCTCCGCGAGGGCATCGACCTCCCCGAAGTGAGTTTTATCGCCATCCTTGACGCGGACAAGATCGGCTTCCTCCGCTCGGTAACGAGCCTCGTGCAGATCATCGGACGGGCGGCCCGCAACGCGGCGGGCAAGGTCGTGATGTACGCCGACCGTATGAGCGACGCGATGAAGGCCGCTATCGCCGAGACCGACCGCCGCCGCGCGATTCAGCAGGACTACAACGCCGCCCACGGCATCACCCCGCGCACCGTGCAGAAGGCGGTCGAGGACATTCTCACCCGCCACGCCGAGGAGGCCGCCGGTGCCGCCGAGACCACGATTGAGACGCTGAAAAAGTCCTACAACATCGTCGTTCCCGCCCAGCGCAGGAAACTCCTTGCCGCCCTCAACGCCGAGATGCTCGAACACGCGAAGAACCTCGAATTCGAGATGGCCGCCGCGATCCGCGATGAGATCAAGCGCATAGAGGAGTTGGGGGCCGCCCCGGTGGGGAATTGAAAATGGTAAATGGAGAATGGAAAATGTTGGCGGCTGAACGCGGTGTCTCCTCAACACGGCATTTTCCGTCTGGATTGCTTCGGGCTACGCCCTCGCAATGACGGCCCTGCTACGCTTCTTGCAATGACGATACCCCGTCGTTGCGAGCGAGCCGCTCGGTAGAGCGGGAGGAGCAATCCATGTTCCGGCGGGGAATTAAACATGGAGAAGGGGAAATGAGGGCGGCTGAACGCGCCGTTACCATAACACGGCATTTTCCGTCTGGATTGCTTCGGGCTCCGCCCTCGCAATGACGACTCGGCTCCGCTTCTTGCAATGACGATACCCCGTCATTGCGAGCGAGCCGCTCGGTAGAGCGGGAGGAGCAATCCATGTTCCGGCGGGGAAGTGAACAGGGGGTGGCAGAATGTGCCGTCATCACAACACGGCATTTTCCATTTTCAATTATCCATTTTCCGTTCGCGCAACGCGCGCCCCGCCCCGGAAGAACAGCACGATGCTGTCCCAAAGGCGCCGCCAAAATCCGGCCTGTTCCGCGTCTTCCGTGGTAACCAGAGAAATCTCGCGGAGAAGGCCGTCCCGATCGTAAAGGCGGAGTTTTCCGGCTTCGGTTCCGGCGGCGAGCGGCGCGATGAGGGGGGCAAAAAGATCAATTTCCCAGGCGGGATCAACGCCCCGGCCGATGGGCGTCGTGGTGGTAAGATCCTCCGCCGGTTTCAAAGCGGCAAACTTCTGCTTGCTCTTCCATACCCGCACATCGGGGATTTCCGGCGCGGGTGGGCGGAGCGTCTTGTAGTTGGCGTAGGCCCATTCGAGAAGTTTCCGGCAGTCTTCGGCACGGGCAAGAGACCCCCAACGAGCACCGAGCTCCGCGGGAACCCCCAGCACCACGGCAATAAAACGGGTGCCGTCCCGCTCCGCCGTGACCGCCGCATTATATCCGGCCTCGTCGATATACCCGGTCTTAAGGCCGTCCGCGCCTTCAAATTCGCCGAGCAGGGGGATGTGGTTCGGCTGAATAACGGGCTGCCTGGATCTGCCGCGTTGATAGAGGGGCAGATTTTCTTCTTGCGGGTAGGCAAGCGCAGGCACCGTGTGGTAATCCGTGATCGTTTCGGGGTGAAGGCGCACATATTCCCGGCAGAATAGCGCGAAGTCGGCGGCGGTCGTCATGTTTTTTTCGCTGATTCCAGACGGCTCGACAAAAAACGTCCGGGTAAGCCCGATCCGTTGCGCCTCGGCGTTCATCATCGCGGCAAAGTCCTCGATAGACGGCGCGAGATGCAGGGCGATGGCAACCGCCGCGTCGTTGCCGGACGGGATGGCCAAACCGAGCAACAACTCGCGCAACGTTACGATCTGCCCCTCGTCAAGAAACATGAGGCTCGACCGGGGAGGCTGGTTCCGCGCCCATGTTGCGGGAGGCAGCGCGACAATATCGTCAAGCGAGACTGTTCCCCGAAGCGCCTCGTTCAGCGCGAGGTGCATCGTCATGAGTTTGGTAAGGGAAGCGGGCGGGATTTCACGGCTTGCGTCTTTCTCAAAAAGCACCGTTCCCGTCGCCGCATCGATCACAATGGCCGAAACCGCGTTGAGGCTGTCGTCAAAATAAATCTCGCTCTCGTTTTGCGCGAAAAGCGAGACGGAACACAGCAAAGCGGATGCAACAAAAAGCCTGAGGCGCGCGTTTTTCAAGACGGGAAGAGCATACCGTTTGGCGGCAGGTTTGTCAACGCCTCGCATTGGCTTTCGGGGGAAGTTTGCAATTTTTCCATTTTTCTGGTATCATAAAGAAAGTATGTTGGGGCTGTCGCAAAAACTGGGCGTTTCTCTGGAGCAGGGACTTCATTTGAGTCAGCAGATGTTGCACTCGATCAAGCTCATGGAGTTGCCGGTGATGGAACTGCGGGAACGGATTGAAGCGGAGGTGGCGGCGAATCCGGCGCTTGATGTTGTCGATGAAGTGAAGGAAGCCGCGCCTGAGGAGAAGCCGCGCACCGAGGATGAGGACGGGGACTTTTTTGAAACGGCGATCACGCTTTACTCAAACCGCGCTTCTTCGAGGGAGGATGACGAGAAACGGCAGTTTTTGGAAGGGGCGGTCTCGAGGCCGGAGAGTCTTCAGGATTATCTGCTCTGGCAGTTTCGGTTGCAAACGCTGGCCGAGGATGTCCGCCGTATTGGAGAACTTTTGATCGGCAACCTGAACGAGGACGGGTTTCACTTAGTTCACCCTGCCGAGTTGCTTCCGGGGGAGGATCCGGCAAAGATTGAGGCCGCATTGTCCGTGATTCGGGCGCTCGATCCACAGGGTTGCGCGACGGCGGATTACCGGGAATCTCTTGCGGTGCAGGGAAGGTTGCGTTTTAGTGGGGAGAACGGGGCACGTGCCGGCGACATATATGCCGGCGGCACTCGTGCTGAAGGTGCTCGGAGCAGCGCGGAAATCGAAGCGTTGCTCCCTTATCTGGGCGAGCTAGAAAAGGGTAGGTTTTCCCACGTCGCAAAGATGACGGGTATAAAGGCGGATCGGGCGGCGTTTCTCTTTGCGTGTATCAAGGAACTTTCGCCGTTTCCAGGGCGGCAGTACTCAGGCGGGGGCGATTCGGAGGCGGGAGTGCGGTTTGTCGTGCCCGACATCGAAGTCTACCGGAAGGACGGCGAACTGGTCATCCGGTTAAACGACGACGAGATTCCCGCATTGCGGGTGAATCCTTTTTTCGCGGATCTTAAAAAATACAAGCAGGACGATCAGAACACGCGGGATTTTGTCAATGAAAATGTTGCGGGCGCGAAATGGTTTATCAACGCGGTGCAGAGAAGGAACCACACATTGTTGCGGGTAATGCGCGCGATTGTTGAGCGGCAGAAGGCGTTTTTTGAAAAGGGACCGGCGCATATCGCCCCGCTCACCCGGCACGACATCGCCGAAACACTGGAACTGGACGATTCGACGGTCTCCCGTATGGCAAGCAGCAAATATATCCAGACGGAATGGGGAATCTACGGGATGGGCCACTTCTTTTCAAACGCGATCACCGGGCAGGGATCGCAGGGTTCGCCCTTCTCAAAGACCGGGGTCAAGGAAGTGATTCGGGAGATTATCACCCATTCCGAAAAACACGCTTCGGACAGCGAGATCGCGCGGGTGCTTGAGGAACGGGGCATCAAAATCGCCCGCCGCACCGTGGCCAAATATCGGAACGAACTCTAGGAGCCTGTGGGACTTAGAAAATTTTCACACTTTTTTTCGTAAAAAATAGTGCAATAATCACGATAAATAAGCTGTTGTTAGTATTTTGATTGGGTTAAAACTCGTATTTTCGTG
>JAISZQ010000179.1 GCA_031269165.1 Spirochaetaceae bacterium | reverse complement strand
TTAAGAATTTTGTCCGCGGATTGACGCGGATTTTCACGGATTATACCCCGCTCGATCCGTGTTAATCCGCGAAAATCCGCGGACCTTTCTTTTCTTTTCGCTTAAGTTGTTGACAGTGGGTAGCACACCGCCTAAAGGCAAGCATACCCCAGAGGAGTTATCTTGTTGCGGAGATTTATATGTATTATTGCCGTTCTCGCTACTGCCCCGTTCTGGACGGGCCCGCTCTTTGCGCAGAACCATGTGTCGGTACCGCTTGACGAGGCCGTCTACCGCATCATCGAATTGGCCGAGACGCGCGGTCTCTGCGAGCCGCTTCCCGGCGTGAAGCCCTATTCCCGCGCCGTCGTGCTGAAGGCGATTGACGTGATCCTCGCCGCAGACGGGGACCGGCGTTTTGGCGCGTTGACCGAGGCCGAACGCCGTATTCTCGCCGACACCCGCACGTCATTCCAGAATGCGGAAAAAAGCGGCTGGGACATAACACGGGGCGCGTTCCACTTAAGCGGCAACAACGGCATGACAGCCGACATCGGTGTGCGAACCGACCTGCTGGCGGGGGCGGGTCTCTATCCCGAAGCGAAAGCCGTCGGGGAGAACTGGCTCATCGCCTATCTGCGGAGCGACCTCGGCCCGCAGGTGTCGTTTGCCTACACGGTGGCGGGGAGCCCGTTTATCATTGCCGGACGGGACCGCCTCGGCAGGTACCATACGTATTACGATGGCTACCCGGGCCGCCCGCCGAATAACGAAGACCAAGTCATCGACATATACGACCAGCCCTGGGGTTATTTCCCGTTCACCTTCAGGAAGCGGTGGGACTCATCGGTGTGGAATAGATTTGACAACTCAGGACAGTTCGGCTGGCCGGAGGGCGCGTCGATCGGGTTTTTTATCCAGCCGGAAATGGTGTGGAGTACCCCGATGGAACGCTTCCGCCTCCGGTTTGCCAGAACGGAGCGGGAATGGGGCGCGATGACGGGAGGCGGGAGCCTCATTCTCAACCGGACGGCCCTGCCCTTTATGGCGGTTGACGCGACGTTAAAACTCTTCAATGGGCTGTATCTTTCCACCCTGACCGGCATCCTCGAATACGATGCGGAGCGGGGGCTCACCGACGACTCGTTTCAGAACGCCTTCTCGCTTACGATGCTCGAATTTAACTACAAGAACTATTTCCACATCGACGCGGGCAGCGCCTCGGTCTGGGCGAAACGCTTTGAACTGGGCTATCTCTTTCCCGACGTGGCCGGTCTCCTCTATCAATCGTCCATCGGTGACTACGACAATGTGGCGGCCTTCCTCAATCTGAAAGGCACCGCGCCGGGGCTGGGAAAACTCTGGTTTTCCTTCTTCCTCGATGAGATCAACTTTGAAAAAGACGTCCTCGGGATGGACCGGGCTATGTACGCCTGGCAAGCGGGAATCACCGCGCCTCTTCCCGTGCTGCCCTTCGCCCAAGTCAAGCTGAGTTATACCAAGATCGAGCCCTACTGTTACACGCACACGCGGGACATCATGCCCTGGTACGGCGATACCCCAATGGAACGCGCCTATGTCAGCCGGGGGGTCGGCCTCGGCTCCTATCTCCCGCCCAACGCCGATGAAATTTTGCTCCGCGTCGAGGCAATGCCCGTGAAGAAGACCCAGGCGCACATGCAATACCAGATGATCCGGCACGGCGCGGACCACGGAGATCACGCCGTTGACGGAAGTTCTCTCCGCTCGGAACTCGACCCGGTCGGCCGTAGCGATAAGCCTGAGTTGCGCAAGCATTTCCTTAAGGACGGCGCGTATCAATGGATGCATATCTTCAAAATCGGTGTCGAACACACCTTCGCCCCAAAAGCCGCCATTCCCGTCCGCCTCTTTGCCGAAGCCGGCGTCGTTCTCTCATATTACACCTGCATCGACGGCCCCGCCAATTCAGGCTCCTCCTCGTCCTACCACGTGATCGACACTGCGGAATACCCAAAATCAACCGCCTTCATCGCGACAATCGGCATCCGCATCTTCCCCTAGGAGCCTGTGGGACTGAGCAAATTTTTGCACCTTTTTTAAAAAAATAGTGCAAAAACCACGATAAACGAGCAGTTTTGAGTATTGTGACTGGGTGAGAATTTGCATTCTCGTGTATTTATGCTGATTTTTTGCTAAGTCCCAAGACTCCCGGCCGCTCCCTAAACAGCGCCCGTCCCAAGGGGCGTCCTTGACGCCATTTGCCGGGGCCTAAAATCCTAATTCCTCGTTTATGATGATGAGATTGAATCGGCCCGCGAATTTTTGCGCGTTGTAGGTAACCAGCAGATGGTTGCACATCCGGCTGGGAATGTTACAGTCCGCGCAGAATCCTGTCTCCACGCAGGGTGTCTTGTGGTTGTTCCGCTTGCAGTTCATCGGGGCAATGGCGCGCACTCGCGCCACGGCCTCATCCAGCGTATCGACAATTTTGTTCACCCCGGCAACCACGATAATATGGTGCGGCCCGTAGGCCATCGCCGCTACCCGGCTCCCCGAACAGTCGATATTCACCATTTCGCCCTTGATCGTAAGCGCGTTGGCCCCCGTCAAAAAGTACTCGGCCATGAGGCTATCGCGGCAAACCGCAAAGTGATCGGCACAGTTATACCGATCAAACAACTGGTAATCGGGCGTACGAAGAACCGGCAACACGTCAAGCGCCGCGAGCGTCTCACTCCCGCCCAGCCCAACCGTTACTCCTTTGGGAAGGCAGGTTCCCAAGAGCAACGCCTTCGCTTCGGCTCGGTCTTCGGCATACCAGACGTTCCAGCCTTTCTCCCGAAACGCCTCCATCGCGCGTTTTCCCCGTTTTTCACCCCGCCACTTTCGGTAATCGTTTTCCATACATCAGTTTCCTTGCCGCCCGGTCTCCTTCTGTCTCTCAATATAACCCAAGCCCGTAAAAAAAACAAGAGGATCCACCTGCCGTGGAGGCCCTTGGGCGCGTCGTGGGGGAACGACTATCGGGCACCCCTACGGGGGCAGAACACACATAAGGAAAGGGGGGAATCGGCAAATTGCCGCGCCTTCCCCCTCGCTCCAGCCGCTTCGCGTCTTACGCTACCCCCTTCAGCGGGGGAGTCCCCCCGCAACGCCCCCCATCATCGCAGGCAAGCCCCCTGTCATTGCGGGCAACTCCCCCGTCATTGCGCCCGTCCCCCACCCGTCATTGCGAGCGAAGCGAAGCAATCCAGGGAGCACGCCCCTCGTCTGGATTGCTTCGGGCTACGCCCTCGCAATGACGATGCCCGCCACGTGCCCCGCAATGACAATGGTTCCCGCGTCATTGCGAGGGACCCCCGTCATTGCGAGCCGCGAAGCGACGAAGCAATCCAGAGAGCGCATCCCCCCTACAGCCCTCCGCGTCCTGCTTCGGGCTTCCGGCCGGGGCGTACTCAGTAATGCGTCCATCCATGGACGCTTGGGGTACGCCCACAAAACCATGCACCGCATGGTTTTGTCCCCCGAAGGGGGGTCGGGGATGGGGGGCGTTACGGGGGAACTCCCCCGTAGAGGGGGTAGCGTAAGACGCGAAGCGGCTGGAGCGAGGGGGAGACTTCCCCCTCCTTACTGGGGGCTTGCTCTCCCCCGTAGGGGGATGCCGATACTCGTCCATGGTGCGACGCGCCCGCTTCGCCCACCGCAGGTGCCTCCACGGCAGGTGTCGCCGGGCGGCAACGGCTTCCCCTCACGGAAAGAACATACTATACTAACGTGATGCGAAAAGAAGTGTTGCAAATGAATTTGATCCGGGAAGTTTTTCACTATCAGAGCCGGTTTGACGGCGCGACGATGGTATTTAAGGTGGATTTTCCGGTTACCGAGGACAAGGCTTTTCCTTATTTGATGAAGGACATCGCGCTACTCGTGCGGTCGGGGATTCACGTGGTCATCGTGCCGAGCGCGAAGGAGTGGATCGACGCGGTGTTGGAGAAGTACAACATCGTGACCGACTACTACCAGAACGAGCGAATCACGAGCGAAGAGGCCATCCCCTTCATCGAGATGGCGGCGTTTCACGTTGCCACGAAGTTTGTTTCCCAGTTGTCGGGATGCCGCGTCGATTCCTGTCTCGGCAACTTCGTGCGGGCGCGGGCGCGCGGGGTCCTCTTCGGGGTCGATATGCGGCACACGGGCTTTGTCGAAAAATTGCTCGCCAAGCCGCTTCTCAAGATTTTTGACGCCGGAATGGTGCCGGTTCTGCCCTGCATCGGCTGGAGCGCGGCGGGAAAACCGTACAACGTTTCAAGCGATGAGCTTGCTCTCTCCGTTTCCCGCGAACTGGGCGCGGTGAAGCTCTTCGTCATCACGAGCAGCAAGCCCTTTGACGAGACCCGCTTTGCAATCCCGCGCGGCGTTAAAGTTGACTCAGGCGGCGGCAACATCCGCATGACCCCCAACGAGACCCAAGCCTTTCTCACGGCCAACCTCGAGGCCCGCCGTCTTTCGCAACAGGAAAAACTGACGCAAAACCTCCGCCTCGCCCTCACCGCGATAAAAAACGGTGTTGAGCGGGTGCACATCATCGACGGAAGCGAAGAGGGCTCCCTGCTCCGCGAACTCTTTTCGAACCAGGGCTCAGGCGTGATGATCTACTCCGACGACCACGAGGCGATCCGCCCGTTGCAAACCAGCGAAATCCCCGACGTGCTCCGCATCATGGAACCGCTTATCGAAACCGGCAACCTGCTGAAACGGACGGCGGAGGACATTCTCAAAAAGAAGAACGACTATGTGGTATTCGACATCGACGGTTCCGTCCACGCCTGCGGCGCGCTGCACGAGTGGGGCGAGGGCCAAGCCGAAATCGCCGCGCTTGCCACCGACGCCGCCCAACCCGGCATGGGCGACCGCATCGTCCGCTATTTCCTCGACAAGGCTCGCGACCGCAAATTCAGGCGTGTCTTCGTCCTCACGACCAAAACCCAGGACTGGTTCGAACTCCACGGCTTTAGCGAAACCTCCGTCGACAGCCTCCCCTCCGCCAAGCGCAAGTTATACGACCACGAACGCAAAAGCAAGATTTTCGCGCTTGAGTTGTAAGAGAGTCCGGATACCGAAATACCGCATGAAGGATGGGGACATTTCTCTTGTGGCTTGACCGATTTGGTGCCTTGCAATCACCCCGGCGAGGCACTATAATAGAAGATAATGTTCCGCGTATGTGTTGCCGCGCTGATGTTGGGTGTTCTTGCCGTTTCGTGCCGGGAAAAGCCGGTCGGCGACGCTCTTTTACCGCTTGAGACACCGCTCTTTCTGAAAGAGGGCGTTGGGTATGGCGTGGTTAACGCCTCGTTTGTCAATGTGCTGGGGGAGCCTCACGCCGCCGCCGCTTCGACAGGGCTTATCCGTAAGGGGAGCGTTGTCGTGGTTATTGAGCGGCGGGCGATTCCGGTTGCGGGAGATCCAAACGGGGCGGCGCGGCTCTGGGTGTTTGTTGAGACGCTGCCCGCAAAGGACGATTTTGCGGGAACGAGGCGGGTCGCGGGGTGGCTGCCGGGAGACAGTGTGGATTTTTACGCAAGTCTGCCTAAAGCGGAGACGGCTTCCGCGCTGATGACGCGATGAAGACGGTATTGCTCTGGCTCGTTCCGCCCTTTGTCGGTGCGGCGATTGGTTTTTTGACGAACGTTCTCGCAATCAAGATGCTGTTTCGCCCGTTACGCGCCCGCCACTTAGGCCCGTTTCGGGTGCCGTTTACCCCCGGCATACTTCCCCGCGAGCGGTCAATACTGGCGAAAAGCATCGGGGCTATGGTCGCCCGCGAGCTTCTGACCCCCGAGATCGTCCGCGAGCGGCTTGAGCGGGAGGATGTGAAACAACTTTTGAAGGAAGGCGCGGCGCAACTGGCGGAAAAAGTTGACGACAACTATCCGAAACTCTGCGCGTCCCTCACCGCATTCTTGAACAAACCGGATATGCGCCGTGCGCTTGAGGCGTTTGGGCAGAAGTTTTTAACCGGAGTGTTGCGGAAACTCAGTCCGGTGCAGAAATTCTTTGTTTCTGTCGCCAACTATGAGGAACGATTGACGGCCAAGATGCCGGAAATCATTGATGACCTGATCGAAAATCTTGCCCAGTTGCTTGAGAGCGAGCCGGTCCGTGTGCGCCTTCTCGTGTTTATCGAGACCCGTCTCGGATCAGAGGTCAATGCGGAAAAACTTGTCGCGGTGGTGAACGGCGCGATTCCCGGCGTGATGCAGAGGTTTGACGTGGCCGGTCTCGTGGAGGCCCGCATCAACGCGCTGCCGATGGAGCGGGTCGAGCGGATCGTCCTCGACGTGATGGCGGACAAGTTCAAGTGGATCGATATTTTCGGGGCGATCCTCGGTTTCCTCATCGGCCTTTTTCAGGCGGCCTTTTCATTTCTCGTTCATCAGTGAGGCCCCACCTGCCGTGGAGGCCCTTGGGCGCGTCGTGGGGAGGACGGGCATCGGGCTCCCCTCCGGGGGCAGAACACGCACAAGAATAAGGTGGGGGGAAGTCTCCCCCCTCGCTCCAGCCACGCAAACCCCTACAGGTTCCACAAGGGTTTGCGCGTCTTACGCTACCCCCCTCAGCGGGTGGCCCGCCCCCCGCAACGCCCCCCAGCCACCTGCCGCCACCTGCCGCCACCTGCCGCCACCTGCCGTGGAGGCCCTTGGGCACATCGCACCACGAACGCCCCTCGGCCCCCCTTCGGGGGGAGAACGCACCTCGTCTGGATTGCTTCACCCTTCGGGTTCGCAATGACGATGGTTCCCCCGTCATTGCGCCCGTCACCCCCTCCGTCATTGCGAGCAAACCCCTCCGTCATTGCGAGCGAAGCGAAGCAATCCAGTGCGAGAGCCGCCCCCGTCTGGATTGCTTCGGGCTACGCCCTCGCAATGACGATGCCCCACCATTGCGGCACGCCTCCCTCGTCATTG
>JAISZQ010000158.1 GCA_031269165.1 Spirochaetaceae bacterium | reverse complement strand
TTAAGCAAACGGAATAATAAGAATGGCCCACAGATTGCGCCTGATGGCGCGCCATATATGGCGGTTCAGATTACGCGGATTTAAGGGATAAGAGGTGAGGGTGTCATTGCGAGCCTGCGGCAACATAGTTGCCGTTGGCGAAGCAATCTAGCCGGGGAGGGCATTCACACTGGATTGCTTCGCTCGGCAATGTGCCGCCCGCTCGCAATGACGGGCGGATTAAATCCGTGAAAATCCGCGTCAATCTGCGGACAAAATTCTTAAGTTGTTGACAGGGGAAGGCGCGGCAACTTGCCGATTCCCCCTTTTGCTAAGATTTTGAACAGGCTCTAAGTTGTTGTCCGTGGTTTACCACCCCCGCAGGTGTCGCTCAAGCGGCGTACATGAATCTGCCCTTAGAGCCTGTTCAATAACCCCGCAGGATGTCCGCCTCCGCTGTGATTCGGGGGCGTTGCGGGGGTGGAACCCCCGCAGAGGGGGTAGCGGAGGACCGCAGGGCCGGAGCGAGGGGGAGACTTCCCCCCTTTTTCTGGGTTTTTTAACAGGCTTTGAAAAGATTCTGAACAGGCTCTTACCGAATGACGCATAAAACGACGCTCACCGGGCGGACCGCACGTTCCCTTATCAGCAAATGGCGTTCACGCACTTTCAATTCCCCGGAAAGACAGGCGGAGTGCCGTCCCACATCGGCGGCGGCGGCGATTTCATGTATCGGCGGCAACGGTCGATGAAGATCGCGCTGATGCCGTCCTCCGGGTCTGTCAAAAGGGCCTGTTCAAACCGGAGCAGGGCCTCGGTGAATTTTCGCGCATAGAAAAGTTTCACGGCAATGCGGTGGTGTTTCCACGCCTCCTTCTGCCGGTCCGTGATCTTGAGACGCGCGGTAAATAAAGAAATCCCCGTCGGACTAGTGGGGAGCATTACCTTGTCAATGAAACGGCAGGGAAAATAGGCGTACACTTTTTTGTAAACGTTCTCCGTGAAGAGAAGGGCATCCTTATACTCCCTCGTGAGCTTTTGCAACGGTACCGCGACGCTTACCGGGCCGCCCATCACCGTCCAGTTTACTTTGAGGCCCGAGGAAATATTGCCCGCCGTGACGAACCCAGAGTCAAGGCCGATTCCCACTTCCAGCGGCGGCAATCCCATCTTGTCGTTTTCCTCGTTCAACGTTAACACCGCCTCTATCATCAATAGCGCGGTATGCACGGCGTTTACCGTGTCTTTCGCATGAGGTTCGGGAATGCCCCAGCCCGCAAGCAGCGCGTCGCCCTCAATATTGAAATTCACGCCGATCTTTTTCCGCACGATCGCCGTCATCTTGATAAAGTAACGGTTCAACAGCGCGACGAATGTGGCCGGCGGCAGGTTTTCGCTCAACGGCGAGAGTTGCCTGAGTCCCGAATACAGGACTGTGCCCTCATATTTCGCCCCGGCAAGCAAATCGGCGGGCGTTTTCAGTACTTTCTGCACAACCTCGCCCGGCGTGTACAGTTGGAAGATGTTCCGCCGCTTTTCTTCGATGTTCTTTGCCGCTTCCCGGCCCCGCGCAAACCGGTTCAACTCGTTTTCCGCCTCCGCGAACCGCGCCATCATCGCGTTGTACGAGACGGCGAGCGCGCTCGTTTCGTCCTGGGAAGGTACGTCCAGCACGGGGTATTCTCTCGCCTTTCCGGAAAGACGGTCAAACGAATAGGCGTCAAAGACCGCTTGCATTGCGCCAATCGGCCCCGTAACCGCCGCCGACAGAAAATGCAGGAACACCGCCGCCGTGAGCAGGGCCAGAAGCAGGATAAGCAAAGAGACCCCGATCACGCCATCAAGGACTGCAAGAACGTCGCGCCGTTCATGGGCCGTATAAACCTGAAGCGAAAAGGCATCGGACTGGGTACGCACGGTGAGGTACTTCCGGTTAAAATCGGCAAGAAGCGCGGCGTCTTTTTTCCGCGCCCCGTCCCCGGCAAAAAACACGAGCCGCCGGGTGCTGTCAAAGGCGGCGATGATCTCCGCATCACTCTGTAAAAGGTCGCCCGCGTGTTTTTCGATACCGGCCAGTGCCGCTTCCCGCATATACTCGTCGCCAAGATAGCCTTCGTCGACCAAGAGAACGGCCTGATCGTCCATGTAGTCTTGCAACCAGGCGGCTTTCTTGATGAGCGCCTCCCGCGTGGCCTTCTCAAGAGCCTCGGCCGAGGCGGAATAGGCAAACAACGCGGCGAGAATGACCACAACACTCACCAGCGGGAGGACGACTAGGTATAGTTTGGCCCGGATCTTCATACGCGGCAACAGATGCGGGTTACCCGACGGATCACGCATTCCTGATGACCGCCTGTGCCCCGGCGAGCCGGGCAAGTGGTATCCGGCAAGGCGGGCAGGAGACATAGCTCAAGCCCGCACGGTAACAAAAATCTATTGTTTCAGGATCGCCCCCGTGCTCGCCACAGAGGCCGCATTTGAGGTCGCCCTTCTCCTCGCGTCCCCTCGCGGCCGCCAGCGTTAACACTTCGCCGACACCGCGTTCGTCAATCGTCCTCAACGGGTCGGCGTCCAGCAGATTCTTTGCGAGACAGGCGGACACAAAAGAAGCCGCGTTGTTCCGGCTGAGCGCGAACATCGCCCGCGTAAGGCGGTCGGTCCCGAAACTGAAAAAGTCCGCGTATTCGGCAATCTCTTTGGCAAGAAACGCGGCGCGGGGCGTCTCGATCATCGCGCCGAAACGGAACGGAATCTTCGTGTCGGTCTTGTTCTGCACCTTCTGCCACACCGCCTCCGCCCTCGACCGTATAAGCGCAAGTTCCGCCGGGTCAGATACCAGCGGGACAATGATTTCGGGATGCGCCGGGATGGTTTTTTGGACGCAATCCACCGCCGCAAGAGCGATCGCCTCAATCTGTATATCGTAGATCTCGGGGTAGATCACGGCAAGACGGCATCCCCGATAATCGAGCAGATTCCGCTCGCGCAACAGGTCAATCTTCGCCTGAACGTCTTTCGCCTTCATGTCGAGATAGGCGGCAAGCGTCTCCGTATCCGCCTTGGTCTGCGGCACAAACTCGTGAAGCGGCGGGTCAAGCAGACGAATCACCACGGGCTTTCCGTTCATTGCCTTGAACAGCCATGCAAAATCTCTTTTTTGAAAGGGGAGCAACTTCTTTAAGGCCGCCTTTCGTTCCTCGGCCGTTTCGGCAAGGATCGCCGCCTGAAAATGAAGAAGTTTTTTTGGGTCAAAGAACATCCGCTCCGTGCGGCAAAGCCCGACTCCGTCCGCGCCGAACTCAAACGCATATTTGGCCTCATCGGGAATATCGGCGTCGGCGCGAATGCGGAACCCCTTGATCTCGCCGCGAAGCGAATCGTCCCGCACCTCGTCGCACCAGCCGAGAAAAGTCTCCAGTTCCTTCGTGATCTTTGGGGCGGCCCTTTCCTCTTCCTCCTCGGGGTGCCGCGCTGCCGCCTCTTGCTCCCCTTCGGCAGACAGAGAAACCGTTGTCGCGGCATGAGTCTCCGCAGATTCGGGAATCGGCTGAAAAAGCGCGTCGAGATGGCCGGGCGTAACACGCATGATCGCTTCTTCCTTGTCGATGCGCCCCTCTTTCACCATGTCCAGAGCGCATTTTACCGCCGCCGCGCCCGATCGCCCGGCACTATCCGTCTGAAGCAGGAACAGTTTCCCCTGCTGAATCGTGAACTCTATCTCTTGCATGTCGCGGAAATGCTTTTCAAGCCGGTTCTTCGCGTCGGAAAGTTTTTTATAGACAAGCGGCATGGTCTTCTGCAAGACCGAAAGGTTCTGCGGCTCACGAACCCCGGTGGTACCGTCCTTGCCCTGCGCGTGCGGCACATAGCGGCCGCAAAACTCATTCTTCCCGGTGAGCGGATCCCGGCTGGAACACACACCGACCCCCGAATCGCCGCCCATATTACCGAACACCATAGTCTGCACCGTAACCGCGGTCCCCATGCAGGTTTTCGCGCCCTTCGTGTCAGGGGAGACGGCGAGCGTGTTCCCCCGCGAAGCAAACGCCGCCTCAATCGCGCCCCAAAGTTGATCCTGAACGTTTTGCGGAAACTCCCGCTTCGTCTCCGCCCGCACGATCTTTTTGTAGCCGTCCACCAGCCCCTTGAGATCGTCCGCCGTCAAATCAGCCTGTGCCTTCCGCGCCGCGTTTGCCGCATCCTCGAACCGTTTGGCATTCACGCCCAGAACCGCGCATGCATACATCTGGATAAAACGCCGATATGCGTCCCACGCGAAGCGCGGATCGCCCGACTGTTCCGCCAGTCTCGCCGCCGACTGGTCGTTCAGCCCCAGATTGAGTATCGACTCCATTGACGGAGCCTCCGCTTGACTCCGCCCGGCCGCCCTGTTCATCGAAAGTGCTGTCCCCGGCCTTACCGAGACAAAAAGCGGATTTTTTGGGTCGCCGAGTTTTTTTCCTATGAGCTTTTCAAGCCGCGTGAGCGCGTAATGCACCTCGGTATCAAGATCTTTCGGATAATTTCCCCCATTTTCAAGATACGCGGCGCACGCCTCCGTTGTAATCGTAAATCCGGGCGGCACAGGAAGCCCCAAATTCGTCATCTCCGCCAGATTCGCGCCTTTCTCACCGAGAACTTCCCGCATTTTCGCGCCGCCTTCGGCCTTTCCACCGCCGAAAAAATAAACATTCTTTGAAAGCATCTCAACCTCGCTTACCCATCCAGTATACCACAGTTTGCCGATTTAGTGAACTGGGAACAGGAGTGGCTGGGAACATGAGAGCCTGTTCAAAATCTCCGCAAAAGGGGGAACGGCAACAAGTTGCCGCGTCTCCCACTGTCAACAACTTAAGAATTTTGTCCGCGGATTGACGCGGATTTTCACGGATTATACCCCGCTCGATCCGTGTTAATCCGCGCCGCCATCAGGCGCAATCCGCAGACCTTTCTTTTCTTTTCGCTTAAGTT
>JAISZQ010000130.1 GCA_031269165.1 Spirochaetaceae bacterium | reverse complement strand
GTGTTCGAAGGAGCCGGGGATGAGTTGCTCATCGAGGCAAACGGTAAGGAATAATCCCTGGGATTTATCAAAGTATTTATAACGGGCCATTATAGATAGAGTATAGCATGGGTTTTGTTATTTAACTGCTTTTCCGACAGTCTCTACATCCCGATATCTTTTCTTTTAGCGATGGTTTTACTATAATTGATTTAAGGAGCCGTATAGTGGATTATGACGGCGGCTCATATTTTGCCTATAGGAATAGGAAGGAGTAAACTATGCTGGAAGAAAAAGTGAAAATCGCGCTTAATAATGTGCGTCCGAGTTTGCAGGCGGACGGCGGGGATGTTGAGTTTGTATCAATGTCGAGTGACGGAACCGTGTCGTTGCGGTTGACCGGCGCGTGCGGCGGTTGCCCGATGGCGCAACAGACGCTCAAGATGGGGATCGAAAACTATCTGCGACAAGAAGTCCCCGAAGTTAGCGCGGTGGTTGGCGTTTAACCACGATTCAGCCGCCGTTTTTTGCCGTTTCGCGGGAGAAAAGGGCGGCACCCCGGCGGGGGCGTCCCCCGCTGAGGGGGATGGTGGAGGCCCCTCAGTGCAAGCGGCGGGCCGGAGCGAGGGAAGAGACTTCCCTCTGTCAACAACTTAAGCAAAAAGAAAAGAAAGGTCCGCAGATTGTGCCTGATGGCGCGCCATATATGGCGGTCCAGATTACGCAGATTTAAGGGATACGAGGTGAGGGTGTCATTGCGAACCCGCGGCAACATAGTTGCCGTTGGTGAAACAATCCAGTCGAGGAAGGCCCACACACAGGATTGCTTCGCTCCGCTCGCAATGACGTGGCTCGCTCGCAATGACGGGGAGAGTTGTCATTGCGAGGAGCGAAGCGGCGAAGCAATCCAGCCGGGGAGGGCATTCACCCTGGATTGCTTCGCTCCGCTCGCAATGACGTGGCTCGCTCGCAATAACGGAGAGAGTTGTCATTGCGAGCCGCGAAGCGGCGAAGCAATCCAGCCGGGGAGGGCATTCACCCCGGATTGCTTCGCTCCGCTCGCAATGACGTGGCTCGCTCGCAATGACGGGGAGAGTTGTCATTGCGAGGAGCGAAGCGACGAAGCAATCCAGCCGTGGAATGCCTTCCCCCTAGATTGCTTCGCCCGGCAATGTGCCGCTCGCCCTCAATGACGGGCGGATTAAATCCGCGTCAATCCGCAGACAAAATTTTTAAGTTGTTGACAGTGGTCGGCAATTTGCCGCGACTTCCCCCTCCTTATATTTTCTTCAGGATAAGCACTACAGCGTTCGGCCTTCCAGTTTCGCGTATCCGGCAAGTTGCCGCATGAGTTCCGCGAAGGCCGCCGGGGTGAGGGACTGTTCTCCGTCGCAGAGGGCGGCGGCGGGGTTGTTGTGGACTTCGACCATGATGCCGTCTGCTCCGGCTGCAACGGCGGCTTTGGTCAATGGGGGAACCATCCAGCTCATACCGCAGGCGTGGCTGGGATCGACGACAATCGGCAGGTGGGTCTCTTTTTGCAGCCACGGGATGACGGAGAGGTCGAGCGTGTTGCGGGTGTAGGGGTCAAAGGTGCGGATGCCCCGTTCGCAGAGAATCACGCGCGGGTTTCCGGCGGCGAGGATGTACTCCACCGACATCAAAAGTTCTTTCACGGTCGATGAAAGGCCGCGTTTCAGCAAAACGGGTTTTCCCGACAGGCCCACTTCCTTCAACAGATCATAGTTCTGCATATTGCGCGCGCCGATTTGGATGATGTCGATGTCGGCAAAGAGGTCGATCTGGTTTATCGATAGAAGCTCGGTGATCACGGGGAGGCCGGACGCTTTTTTCGCGGCGAGTAAAAGGGTTATCCCTTCCGAACCCAGGCCCTGAAAACTGTAGGGGCTCGTACGAGGTTTCCACGCGCCGCCACGAAGGATTTTTGCTCCGGCCGCCTTGACCGCCAGTGCCACCGCGATGATCTGTTCCTCGCTTTCCACGGAACAGGGCCCTGCAATGACGGTAAGCGGCGCGTTGCCCTGTTCCTTGCCCAAGACGGCGTTTCCGGCGCGAATGACGGTATTGTCGGGGTGGAATGCCCTGCCGGCAAGTTTGTAAGGCGAGGTGACCCGCATCACGCGCTCTACGGCATCGTTTGTCAGAAAACTTTCTTCTCTCAAACGGCTGGTGTCGCCGATGAGTCCCAAGATGGTGGTTTCTTCGCCGCGGGAAAGATGTATTTTGAAGCCCTTCGCTTCCAGTTGGGAAACAAACGTCTCTATCGCATCGGGCCGCGTCTTTGGTTTGAGAACGACAATCATGCGTCTATTGTAACGGTGGTTTTGGGTAAGGGCAAGAGCGCATTGTTTGGGAACACGCTTTTCACCCACGATCTTCTTTAGCAGGGACAGGACTCGAACCTGCGACCTTCGGGTTATGAGCCCGACAAGCTTCCAACTGCTCTACCCTGCGATATAATAGTACCATGATAAAAGTATTTTTTATTTTTGTCAAGGGAAATACGATAAAATGATCGAAAAAACTTGAAAAAAAGGGAAATAATTGGTATATTGTGCCGATGAAGAGATTTTGCGTGCTTGACCATTGCAATTGAAGAGGTGTTATCGTGTTTTATTATGTTTCTTTTTTGCCGCCCGTGAAGAAAATGGGCTTCGTGATTATGCAACGATCAGGCCGCGGCGGCAAAACCGAGCAGGGAGAACGAAGGAATGAGACTTGAAAATAAGAAAGCGTTGGTTACCGGCGCGTCGCGGGGGATCGGGAGGGCGATTGCCGATCGGTTTCTCGCCGAGGGCGCGGAGGTTTGGGGGATCGGAACGAAGGCGCCGCCCGATTTGGCGGAACGGATAAAGGCGGCAAACGGCCGGTTCCACTGGGTCACGGCAGATTTGAGCGCGCTGGACGGAGTGGAGGCGGTCATCGAGTCGTTACTGGGCGAGACGGGCGGGTTCGACGTGCTGGTCAACAATGCGGGAATCACGCGGGATAACTTGTCGTTCCGCATGAGCCTTGATGACTTCAGGAACGTGCTTGACGTGAACCTCACGGCAACGTTTCTGGTCTCGCGGACGGTCGGACGGGCGATGATTCGCGCCCGCACGGGTTCCATCATCAACATGGCCAGCGTCGTGGGCATTCACGGGAACGGCGGTCAGGCGAACTATGCCGCGTCCAAGGCAGGGGTCATCGCGCTGACCAAGAGTCTTGCCGCCGAGACCGCCGCGCGCGGGGTGCGGGTCAACGCGATTGCGCCGGGTTTCGTGGAGACCGACATGACGCGGGCAATGACGGAGGACGCGAAGACAAAGACGCTCGCCCTCATCCCGTTGAAACGCATGGGGACACCCGACGACATCGCCAACACGGCCATGTTCCTCGCGGGCGACGAGTCCGCCTACATCACCGGCCAAGTGATCCCGGTCGACGGCGGAATGTTCATGTAGGCCCCGAAAAGGGCTTCCCTGATAACGGGTCGCCGGTCGCGCACCGCCTAGGGACAATGTGCTGTCGGCGACCCGTTATCAAAGTAAATGGCTCTAAGAGCCTGTTCAATAACCCCGCAGGATGTCCGCCTCCGCCGTGATTCGGGGGCGTTACGGGGGTCTGACCCCCGTAGAGGCTACCGATTATACACATCTTTTTGCGATGAGCCATCCCATAAATATGTTCTGAAACCGGGTCCAGCCCTCATGCAGCGTTATCACTCCGGGCGGCCTTTGGGTGCTGTACACTTTCCAGCCTCCCAGCCGCCCGATTATCCACGCGGCCCATGCCAAATCTTCT
>JAISZQ010000095.1 GCA_031269165.1 Spirochaetaceae bacterium | reverse complement strand
CCTGAAACGGCCCTGAGACGGCCTTGAACACCCCTTTTAGCCCCTTTTCCCGCCTTTTTCACTTTTTGCATTGTCCGCCAACTTGTCATAAAATAGGCGCGGCCCATCGAGCCGTGCGGGTATGAGGTATAGCACGGAACGGAAATTGTTGTCAAGAGGGGGGCGCGCGCTTCGCGCGAATGGAAAATGGAGAATGGTAAATGGAAAATGCGCGGAGTATGGGAACGGCTCGCGCCCTTCCGATCATTATCCATTTTCCAAAGGAGGCGTGCTTTGTGGTGTTGCTATCCCCGCTGATTGTCGCTTGCTAAACGGTACCCGCCCCAGAGGGCGTGCTGTTTGGTGTGGCTGTCTCCGCCGATTGCCGCTTCCTAAACTGAACCCGTCCCAGAGGGCGTGCCGTTGGGTGTTGCTACCCCCGCTGATTGCCGATTGCTCAACAGAACCCGTCCCAGAGGGCGTGCTGTTTGGTGTTGTTATCCCCGCTGATTGCCGCTTGCTCAACAGTACCCATCCCAGAGGGCGTGCCGTGTGGTGTCGTTATCCCCATCGGTAACCGCTCCCTAAACAGAACCCGCTCCAAGGGGCGTGCCGTTTGGCGTTGTTCTCCCGGCATATCGACACGCTCTCTAAACAGTACCCGTCCCAAGAGGCACGCTATTCGGTGGTGTTTGCCCGGCATATCGACACGCTATCTAAACAGAACCCGCCCCAAGAGGCGTGCTGTTTGGTGTTGCTGTCCTCGCCGGTTGCCGCTTGCTAAACGGAACCCGCCCAAAGAGGCGTGCTATTCGGTATTGTCGTTCCAGCCGGTAGCACACCGACTACAGGCGGCATTGCCGCCGTACATGATTATTGCCTGAAAGACGTTATGCTTACCTTTAGGCGGTACAGCCGCCTGTAGACGGTGTGCTACCGGCCCATCGACAAGTTATCTTGCCAAATGGTACCAAAGATTCACCCGGCATATCGATACGCTATCTCAACAGCCCCCATCCCAAGAAGCGTGCTGTGTGGTGTGGTTACCCCTGCCGATAGCCGCTTCCTAAACAGAACCCGCCCATCGACACGCTATCTTATCAAATGGCGCGAAAGATTCCCCCGGCATACCGATACGCTTGCTCAACAGTACTATCCCCTATCCATGAGCCGCCGACCTATGGTAGACTGTGCGTATGGCTGGAAAAAACACGCATTGGGCGGACGAGGCTGCGGATAAAATTATCCGGGAGAAGGGCGAGAAGGACGTGTATACGTGCGCGTCGGGGATTACGCCGTCGGGGACGGTGCACGTGGGGAATTTCCGCGAGATCATCTCGGTTGACCTTGTGGCGCGGGCGTTGCGGGCTAAGGGAAAACGGACGCGGTTCATTTATTCTTGGGACGACTTTGACGTGTTCAGGAAGGTGCCGGCCAATATGCCGGACCCTGCGGCACTTGAGCGATTTTTGCGCTTCCCGATTACCGAGGTGCCTGACCCCTGGGGGCGCGATGAGAGTTATGCGCGGCATCACGAAGTTGATGTGGAGCGGGTGTTGCCGGAGGTCGGGATTTATCCTGAGTATCTTTACCAGTCGCAAAAGTACCGTGCCTCGACCTACGCCGAGGGAATCAGGAAGGCGCTCGAAAAGCGGGACGCGCTCAAGGCGGCACTGGACAAGTTCCGAGACGAGGAACACAAGATCGAGGGCGACTGGTGGCCGGTGAGCGTGTTTTGCGGGCACTGCCGCCGGGACGAGACGGAGATTGCCGGGTGGGACGGCGCGTGGGCGCTTTCTTACCATTGTACCGCGTGTGGGCATACGGAGACGCTTGATCTGCGGACGGCCAAAGACGTGAAGCTGGGTTGGCGCGTTGACTGGCCAATGCGCTGGGCGTTTGAACAGGTAGACTTTGAGCCTGCGGGCAAGGACCACCACAGTCAGGGGGGCAGTTTTGACACGTCGCGCCTCGTCTGCAAAGAGGTCTACGGCTATGACGCGCCCGCGACATTCCGCTATGACTTCATCGGTATCAAGGGCAATCCGGGGAAGATGTCCAGTTCCCAGGGCAAGGTGGTTGACCTGCACGACCTCCTCAAGGTGTACACGCCTCCGCTTGTCCGGTATCTTTTCGCGGGGACGCGGCCGAACACCGAGTTTACGATTTCTTTCGACCTTGACGTGATCAAGATCTACGAGGACTACGACAAGACGGAGCGTATCGCGTTTGGGATTGACAAGGCGAAGGACGAGGCGGATGCGGCGCGGGAGAAGCGGATTTACGCGCTTTCGCAGGTGGAAGAAGAGGAGATCCCGTTTGAGGGGTGTCCCCTTCCCTATCAGGTGCCCTTCCGCCATTTTTGCAACCTCATTCAGATTGCCGATGGCGACGTGCAAAAGGCAGTGGACGCCCTCCCCGGTATCAGGGACGATCAGAAGCCGCGTCTTCTGGCACGGGGAGAACGCGCCCTCTTCTGGATTGACGAATGCGCCCCCGACGAGTTCCGCTTCCGTCTGCGCCCCGCCGGCGCGGTTGCGGCGAATCTGTCTCCCAACGCGAAGCAAGCGGTCGCCGCCCTCCGCGACAAGGTGGTCGCCCGTATCGAAACCTTTCCCGACGACAAGACCTGCGCCCAAGCAATCTACGATGTGGCCGGAGAACTCGGCATGGAAGGGAAGGACCTTTTCCGCGCCGCCTACCAAGCCCTCATCGGCAAAGACCAGGGCCCGCGCCTCGCCAGTTTTTTGCGTAGCATCGACAAGGAACGGTTGCTGGGGATTTTGGCGGGGTATTAACGCGAAAATAGTATGGAGGAATATATGGATAAAGCAGCTTTTTACGCGCCGTTGGTGCGCGGGGCGATTATTGCGCGGCTGGGAAGGCCCTGTGTTGTCGTTCGGGCTCAGGAAGCGCTCGATGGTACGGTCGTTACGCTGTCCGGGGCCGAGGACGAGAAGGACGCCGCCGCGCTTATCACGCGGGCGGTTGCCGGGGCCGAAAAGGTGCCGTGCCGGGTAACGCTGAACGTAGGCGGAGAGACGATCCCCTTTATGGCCGGCGAGGACTTTTCCGCAGTCGCTTTGCTTGAAGGGGGCGGCAGCGTGGACTTTCCCTCCACTGTCGGCGTAGAAAATATCGTGAACGTCCGCGCGCGGACGATGCGGAACCGTGTCTGCCTCGTGACGGGCGGGGCGCAGGGCTTTGGCGAAGAGATCGTGCGCGGGCTCTGTGAAGGCGGCGCGATTGTCTTTATCGCCGACCTCAACCTCGCGGGCGCACAGGCCCTGGCCGAAAAACTCAACGGCGAGCATGGGGGAAAAACCGTTGCCTTCGCGGTCGAGGTCAACGTCGGGGATGAGGCGTCCGTTGCGGCGATGTTTGAAAAGGTCGCGCTCACCACAGGCGGCCTTGATCTCTGTGTGAGCAACGCCGGAGTTCTCCGCGCCCAGCCCATCCTCGAACAGGATATCGGCGCCTTCGCGTTCGTGACCGGCATCAACTACACGGGTTTCGCCATCATCACCAAACACGCGGGCCTCTTGATGCGGCGGCAGTTTCTTGCCGCAGACGCAGCCGCGTCCGCAGATGCGGCCGCGTCCCCGTGGCCGACAGACATCATCCAGATAAACTCGAAATCCGGTCTCGAAGGCTCAAACAAGAACGGCGCGTATGCGGGAAGCAAGTTCGGCGGCATCGGCCTCGTGCAGAGTTTCGCCAAAGAACTGGTCGATTACGGCATCAAGGTCAACGCGGTCTGCCCCGGCAACTTCTTCGACGGTCCGCTCTGGTCGGACCCGGAAAAAGGACTCTTCGCCCAGTACCTCCGAACCGGCAAAGTCCCCGGCGCAAAAACCGTGGCAGACGTGAAGGCGTTTTACGAGGCCAAAGTGCCGATGGGCCGGGGCTGTTGCGGCCCCGACGTGCTCAGGGCCATCTATTATCTCGTCGAGCAGGTCTACGAAACAGGCCAAGCCCTGCCGGTTACCGGCGGCCAAGTCATGTTGAGCTGACGCGCCAGTTTGGGCGGCTCCCTTCGGGAACGCGGCTAGCCGAATCAGCACCGCTACCGGAAGCACCAGAGCCACCGTCCGCAAAGCCGCCCCTGCCGCTCGCTAAACAGTACCCGCCCAAAGAGGCGTGCTATGCGATATTGTTATCCCAGCCGGGTGAACACCACCGTAAGGCGGCATTGCTACCCTCGTCAGTACCTGCCTGCGGCAGTACGCCGCATTGAGGCCGTACGTCGCGCCGGTAGCACAGCCGCCTGTAGGTGGTGTTCACCCGGCCTATCGACACGCTATCTCAACAGTACTCGTCCAGAGAGGCGTGCCATGCGGTATTGTTCCCCCGGCCCATCGGCACGCTATCTTATCAAATGACACCAAAGATCCGCCCTGCACAACGACCCCTCATTCCTTGCCCGCCCTCCACCGATTCTGGTATACTGCCGCTATGCAGAATACGATTATGGCTACGATTACGCCGCATCAATTGAGCGGGACCTTTCGCGCGCCCGCGTCAAAGTCGCATACGATCCGCGCGCTGTTGATTGCGGCGGCAGCGGAAGGGGTTTCGACGCTGGATTATCCGCTTGACTCGCTGGACACCCGTTCCTGTATCGCGGCGTGCCGCGCGTTCGGCGCCGACATCCGGGAGGAAAGAGAAGACGGGATCCTCCGCCGCCTCATCGTTACCGGAAAGCCGCGACTCGGCGGCGAGACGACTCTCAAACAGGATGACGCGCCCCCGGCACCCAAGATTATCAATGTCGGAAACTCCGGGACGACGCTGTTTTTCGGCCTCGCGTTTGCCGCGCTGGGGAACGTTCCGGTGACGTTTACCGGGGACGAACAGATTGCCAAACGTTCCGCTGCCCCCCTGCTTGACGCGCTTTCGGCACTGGGCGCGCGGGTCGCCTCTCACGACGGGTACGCCCCGATTACGCTCTGCGGCCCGCTCCACAGCGGAAACATTACCCTCCCCTGCCCCACGAGCCAGTATCTTTCGGCGTTGCTCCTCGCCCTGCCCCTCTGCCCGCCGCACGTTACGGTGAACATCACCATCCCGCTGCTCAACGAACGCCCGTATATCAGGATGACGCTCGCCTACCTCAAGCGCTATCTTGAGACCGTCGATTTCACGCCGCCCATAATGGAGGGCGCGGCAGGCGGCGTTACGGTTCCGGCCGGATCCGACTGGGCGCTCCCGGCGGTAATCACGATACGGGGCGGCGGCCGCTACCGGCCGATACACGCGGGGGTTCCCGGGGATTTTTCCTCGGCGGCGTTTGTGGCCTGCGCGGGCGTCGTGAGCGGCGGGGAGGTAACGCTTACGGGCCTCGATTTTGACGATGAGCAGGGAGACAAACGGTTCTTTGACCTGCTGGCAAAAGCCGGTAAGGGCCCGCCGCCGCTTTCTCCACTGGGCGAGGTTGACCTCAACGCGACACCAGACCTGCTCCCGATTGCCGCCGTGCTCGCCTGTTCCTGCGCGGGAGAAACGCGGCTCGTGAACGTGGCCCACGCGCGGATCAAGGAGACCGACCGCATCGCCGTGATGCGCGAAGAGTTGTCCAAACTCGGCGCGGACATCGCCGAATTGCCGGACGGCCTCGTAATTCACGGCGGGAAAAAACTCCGGGGCGGCTTCGTCGACGGCCACGGCGACCATCGTGTCGTGATGGCCCTTGCTGTCGCGGCGCTGGGCGCGGAAGGCCCCGTCACCATCGCGGGATCGGAAGCCGCCGACGTCACCTATCCCGGTTTTCTGCGCTTGGTGCAAGGGTGAGGTCAGGGCAACGTCAGGCGCTTTTCTACGTGTGCGTCCTTTGCGGCCGGACACCGCATTTTTTCGCCGAAAGGCTGCAAAAATAAAGTTACCATAAGCACATGGTTCGCCGTGAACCTACACCAACCCCGCCTGCCTGAACGCCTCGAAGAGGACGTGCGGCGTGAGGGGGATGCGGTTGACGGCCACGCCGGTCGCGTGAAAGACCGCGTTGCGAATGGCCGCCGCGCCGCTCACCGTGGGAGGCTCGCCCAATGCCTTGGTGCCGAAGGGGCTCGTCGGTTCGGGATTCTCCACGAAGATGGCCTTCAATGCGGGATGGTCGAGCATCGTGGGGAGTTTATAGTCGAGGAGGTTCGCGTTGAGGGGCTTTCCGGTCACGGGGTCGTAGAGGAGTTCCTCGCTCATGCCGAAACCCGCCGCCATGCTCATACCGCCGTGCACCTGGCCCTCGGCAAGGAGCGGGTTTACGAGGCGGCCCGCATCGTGGCAGTTCACCATGTTCACGAGGCGCACTTTGGCAAGCGGAATGTCCACCTCCACCTCGGCAAACGTACAGCCGAAACTGTAGGCGTTGGTCTTGACCTGCGCCGTGGTCTCGGCGGTGATGTGCGCGGCGTGTTCGCTGTGGTAGAGCGTGTCCGTGGCAAGCTCGCCCAACGGACAGAGGACGCGGCCCTCCTTCTCGATGATATTCCCACCCACAAGGTCAAGGCATTCCACGGGCTTTTCGGTATAACGGGTGGCGTGCAGGAGAATCTGCTCTCGCAAGAGATATGCCGCTTGGACAATGGCCGCGCTTCCCACGTATGTCTGGCGCGACCCGTAGGCCCCGGTGCCGAAGGGCGTCACGTCGGTGTCCTGCGCGGTAACGGCGTGAACGTCCTCCCAGCGGATGCCGATCGCGTCTGCGGCCATCTGGGTAAAGACCGTGTCCGCCCCCTGCCCTATCTCCGTCTCGGCAAGTTGTATCTGCACGCTGCCGTCCTGATTGAGCACCATGCGGCACGAGGACACCTCGATCGAAATGGGCCACACCGCCGTGTTGTACCAGAAAAGGGCCATCCCCACACCGCGCCGGACCGGGCCAGAATCGTTGCGGTAGAGGGCGCGTTTCCGGTCCCAGTCGATGTACGCTTTCCCCTTTTCGACGCACTGCTCAAACGAGGGAAAAAAGTTTGTGTTCTTGGAGAACGGGTCGACATAGCCCACGGGCATGAGGTTCTTGAAGCGGAACGCGATCGGGTCGAGCCCGAGTTGCGCGACGATGTCCTCCATGTGGGACTCGATGGCAAACACCGTTTGCGGCGTCCCGTAGCCCCGCATCGCCCCCGCCGTCGCCGTGTTCGTGTAGACCGTCCAAATTTCCGCCTTCCGCGCCACGTCGTTGCGGTTGTACAACTGGCGGAACACGTTCGTCCCCTTCGCCGCGATGCTGTGGCCGTGCGACCCGTAGGCCCCCTGGTTAGAGTAGGCCGCGTAACGGCGGGCCACGAAGGTCCCGTCGGGGCGGAGATAACTTTTCAGGTGTATCGTGAAGCCGTGCCGGACGCGCGTGCCGAAAAAGACTTCTTCCCGCGACAACTCAAGTTTTACCACCCGCCCCCCGACAAGCGTGGTAAGCCAGGCGTTGAGCGGCTCGTAGAGCGCGTCCTGCTTGTTGCCAAACCCGCCGCCCACGTAGGGCTTTATCACCCGCACCCTGCCCCAGGGAAGGCCCAACGCCTGGGCGATGATGCGCCGCGCGATGTGGGGAATCTGCGTGGACGACACGACGACAACGCGGCCCTGCTCCATGTAGGCGAACGAGACGGCGTTCTCGATATGGCAATGCTGGACAATCGGCGTCCGGTAGACCGATGCCACTTCGATGAGGCCGCCGCCCTCCTTTGCCGCCGTGATCGCCGCATCGAAGTCGCCGTCCTCGATAGCCGTGTGCTTGAGCACATTCCCCGGAGCCCCTTCGTGCAACTGAGTCGCGCCCTCCGCCATCGCCTCTTCCACCGTGAGGAGGGGCGGATATTCCTCGTATTCCACCTTCATCGCCCGCAACGCCCGCGATGCGGCCACCTCGTCCTCGGCAATCACCGCCGCGATGTCGTCGCCGTAGAGCCGCACCCGCGTATTGAGCAACTTCCGGTCGGTGGGGTCTTGATGGGCGGGATCGGTCGACCACGGATGCCCGGCAGTCGGGAACGGCCGATCGGGCGCGTCAAAACAGGTCACGATCTTCACCACGCCGGGCAGCCGCGCCGCCGCCTCCGTATCGATCTTCTTCACCACACCGTTCGCAATCGTCGCGTGGAGAATCTTCGCGACAAGGGCGTTTCTCTCGCAGAGATCGTCCGTATACTTGGCCCGCCCCGTCACCTTTTCAAACGCGTCAACGCGCGGAATGCTCTTACCCACACACATCGCGGTTAGCATACCACAACGGAAGCACAAAGAAAAGAAAGGTCCGCGGATTTTCACGGATTACACAGATTTTTAGTTTTTTTGTCCGCGAATGTGCGCCATATATGGCGTTGCGAATACGCGCTGATGGGTATGTATTATTCGTAACGCCAATGGCGCTTATTCGTGCCATTCGCGGACCAAAATTCTTAAGTTGTTGACGGGGGAAAGCCTTCCCCCTCGCTACGGCCAAGCTCAAACCCTTGCGGGGTATAATACCCCGCAATGGTTTGAGCCGTCCTCCGCTACCCCTTTCAACGGGGGTCGAACCCCCGTAACGCCCCCGGATCACAGCGGAGGCTTGCATCTCGCAGGGTTTTTGAACAGACTCTAAGAAGAAAAGAAAGGTCTGCGGATTTTCACGGACTTTGTCCCCCTCAATCCGTGAAAATCCGTCCCCATCCCGCGCAATCCGTGGTTAAAAATGCTTGCGTTGTCGCCGGGGGAAAGCCGCTAAAGTTGCACTCCCGCATAGAAGCCGATCTCGTGTTCGCCCCGGAAGAAGTAGGTGTAGGTGAGGCCGCCTGAAAAGCCGAGATGGGCGAAGAGCTTCAGCCCCGCGCCGAGGCGGGCTTGGATGAGGAACGAGGAAAGGCCATAACCGACGCTTTCTGAGCTGTTGGGGGCATGGCCGGCCGAGATGTCCATGTCGAAGAAGGCTTTCTTGTAGGTGAGTTCCACGCCGACGCCGAAGGTGTTGACGGTTGTTTGACTCTCCCCGACGAGGACAAAGCCGTCGCTTGAATCGGGCGGGAGGTGGTCTGTGCCGATACGGATGAGGGAATAGAGCCATTTGTTACCGCTTTTGAGGCCGACGTTGTACCGTGCCAAGTTGTCGGTGAACACGAGGGGGTGGAAGAGGCCGTTTTTCACGACGTTTACGAGTCCCACCGCGTTGACTCTTTCGTCGGAGGCGATGTTGATAAGGCCCAGTTGTCCGCCGCTCCCTTTGTCGCGGATGTTGATGAGGCCGGCTTGGATGCCCCGTGTCGTTCCCCATGCTATGTTGAGGATTCCCGCGAATTGGCCGCCCGTCATCCCGCCGCCCGCATAGTTTACGAGGCCGGCAAACTGCGCTCCGTGGAGGTCTTTACCGACCCAGTTGAGGAGGGTGCCGAACTGGGGGCCGATCATGTTTTGGCCCGTCCAGTTCACCATGCTGGAAAATTGCGCGCCCGAGAAGTCTTTGCCAACCCAGTTTACGATGCCGGAAAATTGCGCTCCCCGCATCGAGTTGCCCACCCAGTTGTAGATTCCGGCGAACTGGGCGCCTTCGGGGACGGAACCCGCCCGGTTGCCGATCCCGGCGAATTGCGCCCCCCGCATTTCCGACAATACGCCCTGAAAGTTAAAGAGACCGGACATCTGCACTCCCGTCATGTCTCCCCGCGTGGAAAGACCGATCGGCGCAAACCCCAGCCCTTTGAGCCTGTAACTTTCGGCGGCAAAGAGACCGAGGAGGAGGTGGACGGTTGTATCCCGTCTGCCGCTTTCCAAGCCGGGGAACAACTGAAATTTGACCGGTTCCCGCGTTTCGGCGGTTTCCGTTTTCTCTCGTGTCTCCGCAACCTCCCCGGTTTCCGTTTCCTCCCCGGTCTCAGGCTCTTCCGGGTCCTCCGGAGCCTCCACGTCGCCCCGCGCAACCGCCTCGGCAAGGTCAAGCGGGGAGAAATCGCCCGCCTTGACCGCGAGCCGCCGGTCCTCCTCCAGCGTAACCTCCGCGCCGAACAGAACGTTTCCCCTGTTCGCCTCGTCCCTTGCCATGAGCATGAGCCGATAGTGGCCCGGCTCCAGCGCGAGTTCCAGCGTCTTCCCCGCCGTCTTGGTGATCTCGGCGATGAGAAAACCATCGCGATCGCGAATGCTGAGCCGTCCCGCAACGGTCTCGTCGAGGATAAGCCCGGCGGACGTTGAGCGCACGTCGGTCAGTACCACGTCGCCTGAACCGTTTATCTGGATATCGTAACTGGGATGCTGACGGCCGAACAAGGTCTGTTCTGTTTTAGCCAGCGTTTCATCATAGGCATAACGGTAGGCTTCGTTCAGCGTTACCCTGCCGTTGCCGATGGTGTCCGCAGCCCCGCGCAACCCCGCGATGAGACTGTGGGTGAAGTAGGAGCCCCGGATCCGGTCGGACTCCTGCGAGACCTCGGTGGCGGAACTGGACGTGAGAAACGCGTAGCCCGTCGCTTCCGCCTGTTCGTCAAGGAGAAACGCCTGCGCCCGCACCCCGCCCTTCATCCGGGTAAACGCGCCGGACGCGCAGGAATCGAGGATGACGATCCGCATATCGGCAGGAATCGCGTTGATGTCCTCGCGCAACGCCTTGTAACCGTAGGATTCGCGTCCCAGCAACAGTCCCTCTTCGTTGGAATGGCCGGAAAAGTAGAATACCACCTCCGTCCGAACCCGCCCGTTCTTCGCCCGCACCGCTTCCCCCGACACCCGACGGAGCTGGCTCTTGATTGTGCGGATGTCGGGCCGGGTGAGAATGGCGTTATCCTCCCGCCGGATCCCGCCCAATTCGGCGAAGACTCCCGACAAGGCCCGCGCGTCGCTTTCCGCCCAGCGCAGACCGGTCCGTTCCCGCCCGCCGTCATTCGAGCCGACGAAGATACCAAACCGCCGTATCGAAGCGGTCTCTTCAGCAGACACCGCAACCGCCGCCAGCAACAACCACACCCCAAAGAGACACCGCATAACCCGCATATCGTTCTTACTCCTTGTCCTGGATAGACGCACAGCATTTTTGAGAACCACGAACCTCACAACCAACACGAACCATGCTTGCGGGGCCGCTCGTGAGAGCGGCCCCGCAATGACGACTCTGCCGCGTTCACTCCTTCTTAAGCAAACGCGGTTTGTTCGGGGATGCCGGCACCCGTTCCCCCGGCGCCGGATCAAAGAAAGGCCCCTTTGGGGCTTTAGAACCGGTAGCCCACCCCGAGTTTGACCGTCGGGCCAAGACCGAGGACGGTTTCCCCATCCCCCGAATCGGCCTCGTCTTTCTCCGCTTTGTTGGCGAGGCGGATGCCAAAAAGCACTTCGCCGCGAAAGTAGAACCTTTCGGCAAACCGAACGTCAAGTCCGGCACCGGCCTTGATCCACAGCGCGCTATAATCGCCGGGCTCATCGACTTCTTTCCCGTCCTTTTTAGCAGACAAGACCCTTTGGTATTCAATGCCTGCCGCAGGGAAGATCGTCAGCGCATCCGAGAGCGCGAAGGGAAACTTTCCGAGCAACCCCAGATTGAGGCTGGAGAGCGTCCAAGGGGTGTTGCCGCTGTCGGACTCTACATCGCCTGAGCCGACCAGAAATCCAACCGACAATTCCGCATAGGTCGCGTCAACATAGACAAAACCGCCGCCGCCGATATAGGGGTACGTTGTTTTGTCGCCCCCTTTTTTAAACCCGCCCGCGAAATCGCCGACCAGCAAGCCGTCTCCGGCCAGTAAGCCGCCGCCGCCCGCGCTGATAGAGAAATCCTGTGCCCAAGCCGCTGTCGCAAGTATAACGGCAACCGTCAAAATGGAAAATACCTTTTTCATAAGTACTTCCTCCTTAAAAAATTATGTTTACAGGGACATTCCCCGTAACGTCTGTATGAAAAGGAAAAGGTTTGATGCCGGTTCCCTTGTTACCTTTGACCTTTATCTTCCTTATAGATAACGAGGGACCGCGCCTCGAATCCCGCAAAAACCTTCGCGCATAACGAGGCCGCCTCGCCGGGAAACCCGTCCCGCGCCGCCTCGTCCGCAAGCGCCTTTGCCTTGTCCAATACCGCGTTTACGTCAAGGGGCGCGGTACTCACCACCATGAAGAACGCCTCGAAGCGGGGCGCGTCGTCCAAGGTGTACGCCTCGTCCAACGCCGTCCGCTTCCCCGCAGTCATCCTCGTCTCCCCGTTCGCCGTGGAAGGATAATGCAGGGTAAGCGTTGACCGCCCGTCAATCGAAAAGATCACCCCATACGCAGCCGCGTCCGTGTCCGCGCTTGCGGCCGCATTGTCGGGCAAGGCGGCGGTATAGGCGAGCTGGATCGTGTCCCCTTCGTGGAGGGTAACATGACCCGTCCCGTCCGACACGGCTTGGGGCGAGGCGGCATCCGGGGCATCCGCCGGATGCGGTTGCTCAGGTTTGAGATACACGGCAAGGGAAACCCCCTCCGACAGAACGCCCAAACCGCCCTTTGCCCGGTCGGTGAGAGGCGGCCTTCGGTCCCAAAGTCCCCCCGGTTCCCCGAGTGCCCAGAACGCGATGCAGACCGCGCACGCCGCCGCGACAACGGGAACGAGCGGAACCGCCCGGCGCGTCCATCGCTTTCGTCTTGGCAACCGCCTTGCCGGAAACGTCCGCCTCGTCTCGTCCGGCTGGAGATACCGTTCCCGTATCGCCGCGTCCGACCGGCGCAACGCCGCGAGCCGTCCGGCAAGCGCCTCGTCGGAGGCGAGTGCCCTGTCAACCGCCTCGCGTTCCTCAGCCGTCACCTCGTCAACATGATACCGTTCAAGCAAAAAAGCCGAAATCTCAATCATCTTTTTCTCCTGTTCGCCAACTCCTGTCTTCGCGCCGCCGGGATGGGGTCTCAGGGGCGGAGCCCGGGACGATGCCCTTTGGTGAGGGGTCGGCAACAAAGTTGCCGCGACTTCCCCCTTGTACCTCTGCGCGTCATCCGTGTTTTTCCATACGCTCGCGGAACTTCACGATCCGCTTGCGGACACCGGATGCCGACAGTCCCAGAATCCGCCCCGTTTCTTCGAGGCTCATCCCGTCAACAAAGTACATATACAACAACGCCCGCGTCTCCTCCGAGGTCTGCCGCATGATCGTCTCCGTCACGAGCCGCGCCTCGGCCTCATCGAAAGAAGCGTCGGCAACGGGAAACGCCGTCTCGTCAAACAGCTCGCCGGAATCATCCCCGGCATGCCGCTGTCGGGAGCGGAGCCGGTTAAGGCAAACCCGCGTCGCTATCGTGTAGAGCAACGTCGAGGGATACGCGCCGTGGATATGCCTCGCCCGCAAAGCGCGGACAAACACGTCCTGCGCGGCATCGAAAGCGTCGTCGTCACTGCGGAGCATAATCCGGCACCGTCTGAAAACCAGAGGAAGATACTTTTTGTACCACGCTTCAATGTCCACCGTGAGTGTCTGCGCCAAACGTTTCGTCTCCTCTCTATACAACACCGGCTACGGGAAAATCTGCACTAAAGATAAAGGGTGCGGAGATAAAAGATAAGATAGCGCATCGATGGGTTTTTCATCTATGCCTTTCGTCGGGGGAACAGGTCGATGGGTCGGTAGCACGCCTTCTTCGGGCGGGAACTGTTTAGAGCCTGTTTAGAGCCTGTTCAGAATCTCATCAAAAGGGGGAACGGCAACAGGTTGCCGCGTCTCCCCCTCGCTCCGGTCTTGCGCCCTACGCTACCCCCTCTACGGGGACAAAACCATGCGGTGCATGGTTTTGTGGGCGTACCTTAAGCAAACCCGTAGGGTTTGCTCAGCGTCCACGGATGGACGCAGGACTGAGTACGCCCCGGCCGGAAACCCGAAACAGGACGTTGAGGGTTGTAGGCCAGACCCCCGAAGGCGACCCGCAGGGTTCGCCCCGCCCCCGAATCACAGCGGCGGCTTGCGTCCCGCAGGGTTTTTGAACAGGCTCTTAGCGGACGGCTACTGGTGGGGTAGCAACACCACACAGCACGCTTTAGGGGTACTGTTTGGCGAGCCTTCCTGTCATTGCGAGCGAAGCGAAGCAATCCAGCGTGGAGACCTCCCCTGCTTGGATCGCTTCGCCGCTAACGGCAACTATGTCGTTACGGCAATCTCGCGGCTTGCCGCCTTCTCGCAATCAGCAGAGATAGCAACACCAAACAGCACGCTTTTTGGACAGGTGCTGTTTAGAAAGTGTGTCGATATGCCGGGTGAACACCACCGACAGGCGGCTGTGCTACCAACACGACGTACTGTCTCAAGGCGACGCACTACCGCAGACAGGTACGGGTAGCCAAGCGACCGAAGGTAGCCGCCGCCTTACGGTGGTGTTCACCCGGCCGGAACGACAATACTGAATAGCACGTCTCTGAGATGAGTACTGTTTAGCAAGCGGCAGTCAGCGGGGAAAGCCACGCCAAACAGCACGCTTTTGGGCGGGTACTGTTTAGCAAGCAACAACCAGCGGGGATAACCGCCCCAAACAGCACGCCTCTGGAACGGGTGCCGTTTAGAAAGCGTATCGATATGCCGGGTGAACACCACCTACAGGCGGCTGTGCTACCAACACAACGTGCTGTCTCAAGGCGACGCACTACCGCAGACAGGTACTGATTAGGGTAGCAATGCCGCCTTACGGTGGTGTTCACCCGGCTGGAACGACAATACCGAATAGCACGCCTTCTTTGGGCGGGTTCTGTTGAGCAAGCAGCAATCGGCAGGGATAGCCGCGCCAAACGGCACGCCTCTGGGGCGGGTTCTGTTTAGTAAGCGGCAACCAGCAGGGAAAGCCACGCCAAACAGCATGCCTCTTGGGGCGGGTACTGTTTAGCAAGCGGTAACCAGCAGAGAGAGCCGCGCCAAGCAGCACGCCTTTGGAACGGGTACTGTTTTGCGGGCGGCAATCGACGGGGATAGCCGCGCCAAACAGCACGCCTCTGGGGTGGGTACTGTTTAGCAAGCAGCAACCAACGGGGATAGCCGCGCCAAACAGCACGCCTCTGGGACGGATGCCGTTTAGCAAGCGACAATCGGCAGGGATAGCCGCGCCAAGTAGCACGCCTCTTGGGGCAGGTTCCGTTTAGCGAGCTATTCGTCATTGCGAGGAGTGAAGCGACGAAGCAATCCAGAAGGGGCAACGCCCCCGGCATCCCCAACTGGATTGCTTCTCTTCGCTCGCAATGACGGGCGGGGGCGGGTTCCGTTTAGCGGGCGGCTATCAGCAGGGATAGCCACGCCAAACAGCACGCCTCCTCTGGGCGGGTACCGTTTAGCAAGCTATTCGTCATTGCGAGGAGTGAAGCGACGAAGCAATCCAGAAGGGGCAACGCCCCCGGCATTCCCAACTGGATTGCTTCTCTTCGCTCGCAATGACGGGCGGGGGCGGATTCCGTTTAGCGGGCGGCTATCAGCAGGGATAGCCACGCCAAACAGCACGCCTTTGGAACGGGTACTGTTTAGCAAGCGGCAAGTAACGGGGATAGTCGCGCCAAGTAGCACGCTCTTTGGGACGGGTACTGTTGGGCAAGCGGCAATCGGCGGGGAAAGCAATACCAACGTGGGGCCGCTCTGAAAAAAAAGCCCCCCGCCAAACGGGGTTCCGTTCGGCGGAGGGCTTCCTCGGCTAAGGCAAACTTGTTTGCCCTTGCGCCGGGGACACGTTAGGACTACTGGGCCTTCCAGCCGTGTTGGTCACTACCGCTACCGAGGTTGGTTGCCCACTCATAGGTTTTGTTAGTCAAAACGTTATCCGTTTCCTTGGTGGTGGTATCACTGTAAAAATTGTTCCACTCTTCGTCACTGATATCACTATCGGCCAGGACATCGTTCTCCCAGAAGCGGATACCACTCTCCTCATTAAGAACAATCCGGGCTCCGGTCTCGCCTAATACGAGGGAATTGTTAGTAGTCGAGTGGATCTCCAATAACGTGCGTCCCGTGGTTAATGGGTCGGGGAGAGTAAGCGTGCTGCCTTCTCCAATCGTCAACGTCCCCGGGTCGAGAACCCAGAAGTTCATGTTGTCCGTGTTCCCCACCAACGTGCTCACCGTACCGTTGAGCGTCGCGTCGCCATCGAGCCTATACGTCGTGTTGTTAAAGGTGACTTTCGCCTCATCGCCCGCAAGCTGGATTATCGGCGCGGCGTTTACAGCATCCGTGTCTGCGGTCACGTTTTCGTCACCGATCACATAGATTCTATCAGCCGCAGAAGTCCCGCCGAGAAACGCCTTGCCGCCCTTTTCAATGACGGTTACGCCATCCCCCTCGATATTGCCGCCTTTGCCCCAGGTCGAGGCGCCCTCCTTGACGGTGATCGTGCCCGTGTTCGTGCCGCTTGCCTCGGCCCCAAGGACGTATTCACCCCCGGCTTCCACCACAACCTCGTCCGCCACGTCCAGCGTGCCCGCCACGTCCAGCGTGCCCGCAACATCGAGCGTAACGCTGTCAGCCACCGTGAGCGTATTCGCGCCCGTCGCCAGCGTTACGCCAAAGGGAACCGTAACCTCACCACTGGAAATCGACAGGGTCCCTGTCAGCGTAACCGTCGTCACGTCGGTAGCCGATGCGTTGCTGACCAAGTCCGTAACCAGCGTGGCAGTCAGACTCGGCGGTTGCCCGGTCACCTCCGTTATATCCGCATACGCGCCCGCCTCAAGATCGACGCCGCCGATAGACACAGAGTCGTCCTCCTCAACAACCAGCGCCGCGCCTTCAGCAACCGTCACGCCGTCTGCCTCCTCCGCCTCGAGCGACCCGCCGCTCTCGACGGCCAGTGTCGCGCCCGCTACAACCGCGAGACCCTCGGTC
>JAISZQ010000038.1 GCA_031269165.1 Spirochaetaceae bacterium | reverse complement strand
AGAGGTGAGGGTGTCATTGCGAGGAGGCGGCATTTGCCGACGACGAAGCAATCCAGCCGTGGAATGCCTTCACCCTGGATTGCTTCGCTTCGCTCGCAATGACAAGCGGATTAAATCCGTGAAAATCCGCGTCAATCCGCGGACAAAATTCTTAAGTTGTTGACAGTGGAAAGCCTTCCCCCTCGTTTCGGTCCTGCGGCCTCCACTCCCCCTTTCTACGGGGGTTTACCACCCCCGAAGGCATCCTAACGGATGCCCCGCCCCCGGATCACCACGAGAAAAAAACCTCGTGGGGTTTTGGAACAGCCTCAAAAATCAAAACTATTCAGCCGCTTTCGCACTATTATGATGATAACGTGTCGGCAGGCCGGTAGCACGCCACGGTCAACAACTTAAGAGCCTGTTCAAAAACCCCACGGGACGCAACCCTCCATGCTCAATGCGAAGCGCTGAGCCGGATTCGGTCGCGGGCTTTGCCCGCTTCTGGAGTTTCGGGCGGACTTCGCCCCGCTTGTTCCGAAACTCCATGACTGAAAGTTGAGACGGGGGCGTTGCGGGGGCTCCCTACAGCCCTCAGCATCCTGCTTCGGACTTCCGGGCCGGGGCGTACTCAGTCCTGCGTCCGTCCGTGGACGCTGAGCAAACCCTGCGGTTTGCTTAAGGTACGCCCACAAAACCCACGCTTGCGTGGGTCACCATGCACCGCATGGTTTTGTCCCCGCAGAGGGGGATAGCGTAAGCCGCTCGCGGCTGGAGCGAAGGGGGAGACTCCCCCCTTTTTGATGAGATAAGGTCCGCGGGTTTTAAGGCTTCCCCCTTAAACAGAGTGACCCGGGGACAGACTTCCTTCTCATGCTCGTTTCTTGCGCGAAATGTTGGACAGGGCGACCGCGAGAATGATGATGATGCCGCGAACGATGGTTTGCTGGCTCACGCTCAAGCCGCCTAAGATCAGGCCGTTGTTTATCATGCCCATCAAGAGGCTGCCGACAAAGGTGCCGATGACGAAGCCTGAACCGCCCGACATACTGGTACCGCCCAAAATGACGGCGGCGATCGTGGTAAGTTCGTCTCCGTCGCCAAAGGTATACCGTCCCGCGCCCATCCTTCCGGCGTACAAAACGCCTGAGAATGCCGCAAGCGCGCCGATCATCACAAACGCCAAAAGTTTTATCCGTTTTGTGTTTATGCCGCTAAAACCGGCCGCAATCTCGTTGCCGCCCACGGCCAGCGTCTTTTTCCCAAACGGCGTTTTGTTGAGCAGCACATAGCCCGCCGCGACAAAGACCGCCGTCCAAACCAGCAGCACGGGGATTCGGCCTATCTCGCCCATGCCGAAGATGAAGTTGAACGGCGTTTTGTCGGAAATGGGAACCGCCGCCGTATTGGTGAGCCACATCGCGCTGCCGCGCACGATGCCCATCGTACCGAGTGTTGCCAGAAACGCCGGGATGCCCACCCCGGTTACCAAGAGGCCGTTCACCGTACCGATCAACGCGCCGATGCCAATCGAGGCAAGCGCGGCAAGCAGAACGGCGCACGGTATGGGGAGGACGTTTTCCGTCGAGCGCAACACGAGGGCGCAGACCAGCGCGGACAGAGCGGCGGTTGAACCAACGGAAAGGTCAATCTGCGCCGCGCCGATGACAAAGGTCATGCCGATCGCCATGATGGTGATCATCGCGGTTTGCCGCGTGATGTTGAGCACGTTGTTCGCGGACAAAAACCCCCGGTCGCCAAGCCATACCGACAGGAACACAAATACGGTAACGAAGGCGATATACACGATGTATTTGTTCCAGTCAATTTTTTTCCAGTCAAACTTTTTCACTACGGATAAGAAATCTTGTTTGTCAGCCTTGTATTGCATGTTGAATAACCTCTTCACTCAGCATATCGTTTCGCGTTAAAACCCGCGTCAAACGCCCATCAACCATGACGATAATTTTGTCGCACATCGCCATGAGTTCGGGAATTTCCGATGAAACAACGATAACGCTGTTTCCTTTCTGCGCGTAATCCTCGATTATTTTGATAATCTCACCCTTCGCGCCAATATCAATGCCCGCCGTAGGCTCGTCAAGCAAAAGCAGTTTCGGGTCGTTTTTGAGCCATTTTGCGATGACCACCTTTTGCTGGTTCCCGCCGGAAAGACTGTTTATCAGGCTGTCTATGCCGTGCGTCTTGATATTCAATTCCTCCACACTTATCCGTGTAAGGTTTTTTATTTTCGCATCGTCAATCAAAACTTTTCCGGTTACCCGCCTAAACAGCGCGATCAGCATATTGATCTTCACGGTGTGCAAAAGAACGAGTCCCTCCCTGCGCCGGTCTTCCGGCACCAGGGCTATTCCCGCATTTATCGCGTCGCGGGTGTTCTTTATCGGGGTGGGCCGCCCCTGTATTTTTACCGAGCCTTTTTGTATTTTTCGGATGCCAAACAAGGCTTCGAGTATCTCCGTTCTGCCTGAACCCATGAGCCCCGCGATACCGGTAATTTCGCCTTCGTTCACGGAAAAGGAAACGTCCTTTACCAGATTGTCAACGCACAAGTTTTCGACTTCCAGCATGACGGGAGGGTTCTCGCGCCGGGGGCGTTCGTGGTATTCAAACGAATGACGCGCGGATTCGCCCAGCATATAGTTGATGATGCCGTTGATGGTAAGGTTCTTCGCGTCCTCGGTAATGATATGGCTGCCGTCGCGCAACACCGTTATTTCATCGGCGATACTCAGTATTTCGTTCATGCGGTGCGATATATACACGATAGAGACGCCGCTCGCTTTAAGGTTATGGACAATATCAAAGAGGCGCGTAACTTCATTCGCCGTAAGCGAGGCGGTCGGCTCGTCCATCACGAGCACCTTCGCCTGCCGCGACAGGGCCTTCACAATCTCGATAAGCTGGCACAGGCCCACGCTTAAATTACAAATTTTTTCATCAACCGGCACCTCAAGGTCAAAACGCCGGAGAAGCGCTTCCGCCTCTTCCTTCATCTTTTTGTCATCGAGAAACATCCCTTTTTTATATTCGTGATTCAAAAAAATATTTTCGGTAACGGTCAACGTGGGAACAACGCTTAATTCCTGAAATATCATCCGTACTCCGGCGGCGTTCGCGTCGTTGTAGTTTGAAAAATCGCATCTTATGCCGTCTATGGTTATTTCGCCTGAATCTTTGGTGTATACGCCGGTCAGTATCTTCATCAACGTTGACTTGCCCGCACCGTTGCCGCCCACAATCGCGTGAACATGGCCTCTCTTGAGATCAAAATCAACGTTGTTCAGCACCGTGTTTCCGTAGAACGATTTCACGATGTTTCGCATCTGTAAAACATATTCACCCATAAACAGGATGCTCCTTGCACTTTCAACACATTAAGAATTTAAGTCCGCGAATGCACGCGAATAAACACGAATAATACCCGTCAGCGCGTATTCGCAACGCCATGTATGGCGCACATTCGTATATATTCGCGTACATTCGCGGACAAAAAACGAAAATCCGCGTCAATCCGCGGACCTTTTTTATTCCTTGCCGTCAAAGCCGGTTTAAATAGACCTGACTTTTTCCCACAGACCGGAAGACGCGGATTTGAAGGCCGCCTCGCCGATGAGTTCGATGTTGTACCCGTCCTCAAAGTTCGGTTCCACCTGTTTGCCTTCGGAAACCGCCTTGATAAATTCGTACATTTCGACGATCTTCGTTTCCGTGTATCCGATGCCAAGCGCCGGTATGGGCCACAACGCTTCACCGTAGGGGTGCGCGGGGCCTGTGTACACGGTCCTGAAACCGCGCCGGTCGCCCGGATCGCTTGCGAAACATACCTGCAACTCGTCCCGTCGCTCATAGTTAAAATACACGGAGCCCTTTGTCCCGTGAATTTCAAACGTGATGTAATTGTTGCGCCCCCAGGCGTTTCGTGTCGCTTCGATCGTCCCAAACGCGCCGCTTTTGCACTTAAGCGTGAGGAGGCACTGATCGTCAACATCAACCGCCTTTTTCGGCACATTCTCGCCGCCTTTCACCACGCCAAGATTGTCGACGGTTCCCGTTTGTACCGGGCGTTCTTTGATATATGTCGCCAGACGGGCATTTACTTCCGTAAAATCGCCCAAAAGGAAGCGCAGCATATCGACGACATGGGTCGCAATATCGCCAAACGCCCCTGAGCCGCAAATCTTCTTTTGGAAACGCCACGAGAGCGGAGAATTGGGATCCGCCGACCAATCCTGAAGATACGTCCCGCGAAAATCCAGAATGTCGCCGAGCGCGCCCTCGCCTATGTATTTTTTGGCAAGCTGAACCGCCGGTGTCATGCGGTAGTTAAACGCCAGCTTATTGGTAACGCCGGCCTTTTTGACCGCCTCGTACATCGCCTTTGCCTCGTCAACCGTCCGCGAGATCGGCTTTTCGCACAGGATATGTTTTCCGGCCTTTGCCGCGGCGATAGCAATTTCCGCGTGAGCGTCGTTGGGCGTACAAATATCGACAATATCGATAGACGGGTCGTTGATAATGTCATGCCAATCCCCCGTCCCCTTTTCAAAGCCAAACTGAGCCGCAGCGGCATCGGCGCGTTCCTGCGTAAGGTCGGCGATAATTTTTCGGTTCACCAGAGCCGGAGCGGGCCAGAAAAAAACCGGAAGCCCCGCATAAGCGATCGCGTGCGCCTTGGCCATAAAGCCCGCGCCAATCAAACCAACTTGGTATGTCTTCATAATAACTCCTTGTATAGTCCTTTTTTTAAGAAAGTATAAAGGGAAGGGGGAAGTCTCCCCCTCGCTCCAGCCATCACAAACGCTTTCATTGCTTATGCGTTTGCGCCGTCTTACGCTACCCCCTCTGCGGGGCTCTGCCCCAAGGCGTCAATGACGCCCCGCCCCTGCCGGGGGAATTATCCCCCGGACCCCCTACAACAGGGGGTTTGGAACAGCCAACGGATTTAGTTTTTGTACGCGTTCTTTATCTCTGCCGGGGCGGGCGAATGATACACTTCCTCGTAAGCCGCAAGCACATTCGCGTGAACCACCGGCAAGGCGGGCAACGCCACATAAACCGGCGCTTCTTTTCCCAAGAGCGCGTAACCGACGAGAATCGCCTCGGCGACACCCTGGTCGTACGGACGTTGCGCGCCCAAGCCCTTGATCGCGCCGCGTTCGGCGATATTCTTGGCGGCATTGTTGCCCAAGTCTATCGTGGTAACGATTACATCGTCACGGCGGGCCGCCTTAATCGCGGAAACAACGCCTTCAGCCGGAATATCCCAAGTCGCGTAGATGCCGTTGAGATCGGGGTGTTTTGTTAAAAGCGCGTCTCCGATTTCCGCGCCCTTGTTTTCATCATCGAAGCCCATTTTTTCGACGATCTGTATGCCCGGATACTTGTCTTTGATCGTTTTTTCAAACGCCGCGTCTCGCTGATTCGTAACGAAGAAGTTCGCGTCATGATAGACCATCGCGATCTTGCCTTTTCCGCCGAGCGATTCGCCCATGATCTGGGCGGACGCGACACCGTTGCCGTAGTTGTCCGCCGACACAACCGCAATATAGTCCTTTCCGGCCGTGAGTCCGTCCGGGCAGTTGTCCATAAACACGATCTTGATACCCGCATCGGCGGCTTTCTTGAACACGCTCCGTGACGAAACAACGTCAACCGGAATGGAAACAATCGCGTTCGGCTTCATCGCGATGGCGTTTTCAATGTCGGAAATTTGCTGTTCCGCCTTGAAGTTGGCGTCCGTTACGGAAACAACCGTGATCCCCATCTTGCCAAACTGATCCCTCAGTCCGGCTTGCTGGGCGGTTGACCAGTCGTTGCCCGCATAGTGGAACGCTATCGCCACTTTGTAATTGCCGCTCTTTATCTTTGCGATTTCATCATCGCTCAAAGACAGAGACTGGGCCGAACTTGCCTGCTCGCCGTGCGGGCCGGTACTCAAAACGCCTGCCGGCAGAACGGGAACGGGAATATCCACGACCTGTTGTGCTGCCGGTTCTGCCGCGCCTTGCGCCGCCGGTTGCGCTTTTTTCTGGCATCCGCCCAGAACAAGCGCCGCTGTTACGCATACGCATACGAATAACACTTTTCTCATCTTGTCCTCCATAAAAATAAAATAAAAAATGAAAACCAAAAATTGTTAAAGCCTTTGTGAGAGGCCCTTTAACCCTCATCACGCAAAGCGCAACGTTGTTTTAAGGTAATTGAACGTTATCTTTGCCGCCTCTGCCGGGTCGCCCGCATAGGCGTCGCATTCAATCGCGTAAAGAACGTCTTTGCCTTTTAACGCTTCGACGATCGCCGGAAAGTCGATAACGCCTTTTCCGAGCGGACAGAACATACCTTCTTTGGTGATGTCTTTTAAGTGAATGTATTTGATGCGGTCCGCGTATTTTTTTACCACCGCGACAGGGTCCCCGCCGCCCGCCGCCACATGGCCGGTATCGGGACAAAGGGGAATGTTGGTAAGCGGCATGAGTTTATCAAGCTGCTGGGGCGACTGGACGAGGGAGCCAAGATGCGGGTGATAACTTGCCCATAAGCCGAGATCGCCGGCAAGAGAAGCGATCTTGTCCAGCGCCGAGGCAAGTTTTGGGTAATCGCTTTCCTGTATGCCGCCAAAGCGGGTCGCGCCCCCGCCCAGAGCCAACTCGGTGGCACCGAATTTTTTCGCAAAGGCGGCCGCTTTCTTTATCCTGAACAGTTCTTCGTCCAGAATCTCGTCGTAAATAAAATTGGCGGCGCAGTAAACGGCCAAAAGCGAGACCTTGTTTTTTGCGAGAAGCTCGCGGAATGCGGCCTCCCGCCCCTCGTACGCGAGCAGGTTGCCGTCAAAAATTTCGATCTGCTCGTAACCGGCGGCCGCGATAGCGCCGATCGCGTCGGCATCCGGCCCTGTCGAGACATAGTAAGCGCCATTTACGTTGTTTGCCGCTCCGCAATGAGCCATCACCTGTCCCCAACCATTTGTCATGTATGCGACTTTCATAGAGTCCTCCAAAAATAAAAATTATTGCAATATTGATTCAGGCGAGACTTCACAACCGACGTTTTGAAACAGCCGCCTGTTTCCCGATCGTTTTTGCCGGGCGCGTTACAGGCGCGTCTCAGAAACGCCACGGACGATGGTTTGACGAAAATGCGAGCGATTTCCTCACGCTGCTTTTTTTGGGCGTTTGCCTTTGGATTCATTTTTGACGGGTGTATAAGTAACGCGAGTGTGGATAGATATAATGGAAGAAGTAATTTTACCGGAAAGACATCAGTTTGCGAAGAAAACGTGCGAATGCGGGGGGGGGGGGCTTCTTCTCTCCCTAAATTTTTAGTACATACATTTTTTAAAAAAACCGTTTTTCTCATGGCATACCTCCTCGCATAAATTGAGTGTTTTGAAAACACTTATTGAATTCTTTATATCACAACCTCATATTCTTGTCAAGTGGTTGACCGCTTTTTTGCCCGTTTTTTTCGCTTTTTTCGAACAAATTTTTTCAAAGCACTGAGATTTGGGACGGGCCTGGGATGGAGAACGAAGCCGGTAGATTCCGCTGATTACGAAATTCAAGGCGAATATGTCTTTACCCTAAGAGCCTGTTCAAAAACCCTGCGGGACGCAAGCCTCCATGCTCAATGTGAAGCGTTGAGCCGGATTCGGTCGCGGGCTTTGCCCGCTTCTGGAGTTTCGGGCGGGGCTTCGCCCCGCTTGTTCCGAAACTCCACGACTGAAAGTCGGGATTCGGGGGCGTTGCGGGGGTGGAACCCCCGCAGAGGCTACCGATTATACACAAATATGCTACAATAAACGAAACAGGGAACCCATAGGGAGGGGAATTATGGAAACAATAGATATGAGCAGCCGTTTTCCCGACAAGCGTCTGGGGAAAAGGGGGCGAAACTGCTCCGGTTTATACGCGGGAAGGCGCGGGTAGTGATGCAAAAGACAGACAAATGGAGCGAACAGGTGTTGTTTTACCGGTTTTTCAACAATGAAAAGGTGACGGAAGAGGCCCTTGCCGGGTGCATGGAAGACCACTGCCGGGAACAGTGCGGGGGGCTTGAGGAAGTGGTGCTGATAGAGGACACGA
>JAISZQ010000033.1 GCA_031269165.1 Spirochaetaceae bacterium | reverse complement strand
TCACTACCCGCGCCTTCCCGCGTATAAACCGGAGCAGTTTCGCCCCCTTTTTCCCAGACGCTTGTCGGGAAAACGACTGCTCATATCTATTGTTTCCATAATTCCCCTCCCTATGGGTTACCTGTTTCGTCTATTGTATCATATTTGTGTATAATCGGTAGCCGCAGAGGGGGTAGCGGAAGAATTGCGGAGGGAGGCGTTGCCGACCGGAGCAAGTCTGGAGCGAGGGGGAGACTTCCCCCTCATGAGGTATTCTTAAGGAGAGGGCTCTATCGCTATCCCCACCCTATATCACGAAGATATTCACCGAGCAGAACGGTAAAGCGGCGCATTTCAGAAGGCTGGACATCGCCGATATTCGCGATGCGGAACGTGTTTATTTTGCCGAGTTTCCCCGGATAAATGGTAAAGCCATGTTCACGCGCCAGGTCGTGCAGCGCGTCAAAACGGTAGCGCGGGGTTTCGGGGTCGAGAATCGCGGTTATGAGGCGCGACTGGTCGGCTTCCTTCACGAGCATTTTAAGATGGTAATTCTTTACGGCGGTGCTGAGGATTTCCCAACATTCGCAATACCGGGCATAACGGCCTTCAACCGTTTCCTGCCGGGTCTCCAAAATAGCCTGACGCAGCGCGTAAAGTGTCTGAACCGGCGGTGTAAACCGTGTCTGACCGTTTTTCGCAAAATAGGCGTACTGGTCGTAAAGATTAAGATAATAATTCCGCATCGGTATCGACGCGGTTTTCTCAAGTTCCGTTTTTTTGCAAATCACAAAGCCAATCCCCGCCATGCCCTGAATGTTCTTGTTCGAGGTCGAGGCCATGAAATCAATGCCCAGTTTCCGCAAATCCATCGGAATACCGGCATAGGCACTCACCGCGTCAACGATGGTCACGAGGTGATATTTCTTGGCAAGCGGGCCGATAAGATCGAGCCGGTTGAGGAGCCCGGTCGTCGTTTCGTGATACACAATGCCGAGATGCGTGTAGTTTCCCGTTTTGAATGCGGCTTCAAGTTTTTGAATATCAATCGCCTCATGGGGAGAACTTTCAAAAACAGTGCAGCGCAGTTTATAGACAGCCGCGATCTTCGCAAGCCTTTCGCCATAGGAACCATTATTCACGATGAGAATATGACCGTCATCGGGAACGCACGACGAAATCATCACCTCGTCCGCAGCCGTACCGGAACCGCCAAAAATAACCGTCTCGTATTCCGCCCGGTCCGCAACCAACCCGGTAAGTTCCCGGCAAATCCACGCCATCACCTCGCCGAATTCGTTTTCACGGGGGCAGACATCCGCGCACAGTTGGGCGTATTTCACCGAATCGCTTGTCGTGGCCGGCCCCGGATTGAGCAACACTTCGCGGCGGACGGCGCGGCTTGTTTCAGCCTCAATGATACGCGGCAAAACCTCCTGTTCCGCCATGAGGAGATGGCTCTCGTCGTCAATCTCGCGCCAGGCAAAGTGTTCGATCTTGCGGACAAAAGCCGTCAAACCGGACGGAGAGCCGGACGAAGAGTCGGGCGAAAAATCACGCGGAACGTTTTTGGAAACCGCCGCCGCCGCGCGCTCGTAGTCAAGTTTCGGCAAAACGTTTTTATTATCCCGTTCATAAGCGCACATCGCCTGCAAAAACGCAAGGCTGAACCGTGAAATCCCCACGAGTTCCCCGTCTACCGATGCCAACTCGCCCCGGTTCTTTGACAAAGCCGTGAGTACACCCTCCGGCGCTTCGAGATACACCTCGTCGCCTGAATGAGTCGCGCCCGACGCGAGCAGCACGTTTTTCCGGCTCTCGTTGCACAGAACAAAAAGCCCGGCGGCATCATAAATCAGGTCGGACTCAAGCAGCAGAAAATCCCCCGTGATATGAGGCGCGCACACCGCAAGCGTCCCCATACTGCCCGTCGAAGCGAACGCCGCATTGAACACCGTCTTTATCGCGGGATATTTTTTGGCAAGACCGTCATACTGCTCCCCGCAATGCCCCGTCCCGATAATGATCTCCTCGACCCCCGAAGCCAGCAACTTTTGCACCGACCACTCGACAATCGCCTTCCCGCCCACCTCGATAAACCCTTTCGGCATCGCGGCAGTCCTCTCTTTCAACCGGGACCCCAGCCCCGCCGCAAGAATAACCGCTTGTTTAATCATGTTTTTCCTCCAACATAGTTATACAATAGATTAAGACGGTGGGGGAAGTCGCGGCAAATTGCCGCCCCCTCGCTCCAGCCAGCGCAAAACTGCAAGCCCGGTACCGGGCTTGCAGTTTTGCGCCGTCTTCCGCTACCCCCTCTGCGGGGACAAAACCATGCGGCGCATGGTTTTGTGGGCGTACCCCAAGCGTCCACGGACGGACGCATTACTGAGTACGCCCCGGCCCGGAAGTCCGAAGCAGGACGCTGAGGGCTGTAGGGAGACCCCCGCAACGCCCCCGCCGGGGGACTTGACCCCCCGGTCCCCCTCCCATCCAAATCCAATTCAAAGTAGAGAGACAGAGAGGCGCGTTTTTTTAGGATGGAGCGTCAGGTCGGGCATAAAGCCTTGTTGTCGATAAATGATTTTCCATAAACTCGATAACACAAAGTGTCTTTCTTGTCAATTTTAAATTTCCAGAGTTTTATTCTTTGTCTTAAAATAATCACTAATAGTTTCCCGTACTCCCTGTCTCTCTAACTCAAAGGCTATATAGGGATATTTTCTCTGCAAAAGATCGAAAGTAATGTCATTTCTAATGTAAGCCTGAATGATACCATATCGTTTATTAGTACGATCATAAGAATTGAGTTTAAGAATATTGATTGTACGATCAACCCTCTTGCTATCTATTTCGTCAAGTGTGGTACAAGGTTTTATATCGCAACTCGGCAAGACTAGCACAAACCAACCGGTATGGACATCAAAAGGATCAATTATATCGGTCTGTTCGCCTTTGTTGTTATTCATTATTCCTGTTGTAAGTCGATAATTGTCCCATTCGTAGGCCAATTGTGGTTCTTTACTTTTGGGAATAAAATGGTCAACAGATGCCGAAGTAACAGGAATCCATTCGCCGGTATATGCACAAATATTCGCGTAAAGGTTATATAAATCCTCTTTAATATATCTCCAATAATTATGGCGTTGGAGTTGTCTTGAAGATGGTGAAGGATCAGTTTGCAAAAACCTTTGTCCCGGAATTCGTACTTTTTTATTAAAATCTTTAGGTTCTTCTTGTTTTACTACCGGAATCATATTTGAACCCCATGTTTCTCCGCAAAATATATCCATCGTGGCCAGAAAGGATCGTCTGCGGACAATTCATTTAATAACTGTCCGTGGGCTTTATCTACCTGTTCTTTGTCTGGATTGTCTTGTAATTGCAATTGCCTTGCTTGATCAATAATCTTTTCCGCTTGCAAAGCCCTTGGCTCATTTAACCCAAATATTTCAGAAGTAAGCCATGAATTAACATGACCATATTTGACAAAATCCAGCTTGGACAATGATATTTGTTGCACAGAGTCTTTCGCAATTTCAAGGTTAAATAAGCTGTCTTTATTTTCATCAAAATATGTTTCAGATGAAGCCAAAATCAATGGGGAATGAGTAGAGACAATATATTGAATTTCCAGTTTGTTTGACAACAACGATTGAATATTTAACAAAGCTGGAAGTATAATTCGTTGCCATTTTGGATGTAAATGCTCTTCAATTTCATCAATGAGAATAATCATTCGTTTTTCCGGCATAACATTGTATAGCTCCGCTGCTACTTTATGTTCATGCCACGCCCATACTATGAGGTAAGCAAGCGTAATTATTCGTTTTATGCCCGCAGAGGCATGGATAATTGGGGTGTTGCCATGCGTATACGTAATTGTAGGAAT
>JAISZQ010000002.1 GCA_031269165.1 Spirochaetaceae bacterium | reverse complement strand
CTTTGCCCCCGGTTAGCCGGGCGGAAACGCGGGGGAGGGCTGGTTTTTAGGCGAAAAACTCGTTTTCGCCTCCCATACCCCCGTCCTTAGGCTGTCCCAACTCAGCGCGTAGTCCATTGCCTCCGGGATTGGTGTCTTTGCCTCCGCCACAACCGCCTCCCAGTCCACCTCTTCCGCCTCCTCTGGCGGCTCCCCCGCGAGAATCTCCGACCAGTACCGCTCCCCCCAAAGATGCGCCTTCCTTCCCGTTCGCACGTTGAACCGGAGGGAGAACGTCTGCTTTAACCACTGCATAATCTTGGGCAACTCAAGCCCGTTGGCGGGCCTGATGTAAAACGAAAGCATTGCCTCATCGAGCGTAAGCCCGCGCATCTCGAAACCGAATTTCGCCTTCGTTTCGATGAGGACGCGATAAAAGAGCACTACCGCCCACGCCAGCCGGAAGAGCGGCTCGCCAACATTAATCTCGGTACGAATCTCGTACCAGACGTTTTCCGCCAATTCTCTTGGTCCTTTCATAGACACCTTCCTGTGTAATAGATGGGGCCGTTTCAAAACAGAAGTTTCGGAACAGCCTTATACCCTCTATTAAGGCGTTGAGGTGCCGTTTTGCTTTAATCAAACGCGAAAAAAGCGCGAAAAAACACAAAAAAGATAAAAAAATCGGGGATAGAACCAAGTCCTTGAGCGTTGCGGCGCGTACCGGCCCTGTTTGGCTTCTATTGCGGACCGGATAGTCTTTTATCCACAGGGACAATCGTGTCGGGATACTCGTGTGAATGCCTTCGCCGCTAACGGCGACTATATTGCCGCCGACTCGCAATGACGGCCTCGTCCTGCCCACAATGACGGGGAGCCTTGCGTTACCGGGCGGGCCGTGATAGACTGGAAATCGGCAGGGGACGACTCGGTGATAACAAGGTGATGACACGGTGATTGAAGGAATTCTCATAGAAGGTTTTATTTACGGCATCATGGTGCTGGGCGTGTTTATCACGTTCCGCACGCTGAATTTCGCCGATATGACGGTGGACGGGTCGTTTCCGCTGGGTGCAGCGGTCATGGCGGCGATGCTGCTCAAGGGGGCCTCGTCCGGTACGGCGTTGGGAGTCGCCTTTCTCAGCGGGGCGCTGGCGGGCCTCGTTACCGCGCTCATCCATACAAGGCTCAAGATACCGGACCTCTTGTCGGGGATCCTCACGATGACGATGCTCTACTCCCTCAACCTCCGCGTCATGTCCAATCGCGCAAATCTCTCCCTGCTCAGAACGCCAACACTCTTCACACAGATCGGCGACTGGGCGGGGGCGTTTCTGCCGCCTGAAATCGCCCCAATCGCCATCGTGCTCTTCTGCTTTCTCGCGGTCGCGGCTATCAAGATCGCGCTCGACCTCTTCTTTCACACGGACTTCGGCCTCTCGATGGGCGCGCTGGGGGCCAACCCCCAACTGATCATCTCGCAGGGCATGAACCCCGACGTGATCAAGATATGCGGGATATGCCTTGCCAACGGGCTGGTCGCGGTGTCCGGCGCGTTCGCCGCGATGTACCAGGGGTTCGCCGACGTGAGTCTGGGAGGCGGCATGATCGTGTCGGGGCTTGCCTCCCTCATGATCGGCGAATTCCTCATCCGCTCCAACCGGATAAGCATCCTCACGCTGCGGGTGATTCTGGGATCCCTGCTCTACCGCACCCTCATGTATTTTGCCCGGAACTATGGCTACCACATCCACATGACGGCCAACGACCTGAAACTCATCACCGGGCTGCTCATCATCCTGTGCATCATCGTCTCCCAGGGCCACCTGCCGTGGAGGCGAAGCGCGGCGCGCCGTAGCAGGAAGCGCGGTCTCTTCGCGGGCAAAAACGCCCTCTCTCCCCCGGAGGGGGAGCCGACACCCGTTCTTACCAAGACGCCCCCAAGTGAAGCCCCTGCGGGGCCGGGGCCGGGAGGCGACGCATGATCCGCATGGAACATCTGGAAGTGATCTTCGCGCCGGGAACGCCCGACGAGAATATCGCGCTGGCAAACGTGAACCTCCGGCTTGAGCGGGGCGACTTCCTCACGATTATCGGTTCCAACGGGGCGGGAAAGACAACGCTGTACAACGCCATCGCGGGAACGGTGCCGCTTTCAAACGGGCGGATCTTTATCCGGCAGGAAAAGGAGGACGGCGCGGCGGTTGAGCGGGACGTTACCCGCGAGGCGGAATACCGGCGGGCGCGGTATATCGGGCGCATCTTTCAAAACCCGCTTCTGGGGACGGCGGGCCGAATGACGCTTGAGGACAACATGATGATCTGCCACAAAAAGGGCTACAAGGGCCTCAAGATTAGCCTCAACAAGGCGATGCGCGACTATTTCCGCGAACACCTGCGGCGGCTGGGGATGGGGCTGGAGAACCGCCTCCACGACAACGTGGAACTCTTTTCCGGCGGGCAACGCCAGGCCCTTACCCTCTTGATGACCGTGATGAGCAAGCCCAGCCTCCTCCTCCTTGACGAACACACCGCCGCCCTCGACCCCCGCAACGCGGAGGTGATCATGGATCTCACGTTGCGCTTCGCCTCGGAATACCGCCTCACCGTGATGATGATCACCCACAACATGGCCCACGCGCTGGGCTTCGGCAACCGCCTCTTGATGATGGACTCAGGCGAGATCATCATGGATGTCAACGCCGCCGAAAAAGCCCGCCTCTCCACCCAAGACATCGTACAGCGTTTCCGCGACATCAAGCAACGCGAACTGGACAACGACGAGATGCTTTTGGGCTGAGGCTGTTCCAAACTCGCTCGCGTTTTGGAACAGCCTCACGTATTATCCCCTATCCCTGAACAATCCGCGTCCCCGTCTTGCCCTCGATGCCTTCCTTGGCCTTGGCGAGTAGCGTGATGAGGGCTTCTCCTGCGGGACGGGCCTCGATGAAACGGAGGGCCGCCTCCACTTTGGGTAGCATCGAGCCTTTGGCGAACTGGTTCTCGCCGATGTACTTTCGCGCCTCCGAGACCGACAGGCGGTCAAGGTTTCGCTGGTTGGGCTTGCCAAAGTTGACCGCAACCTTTTCCACAGCGGTAAGGATAATCAGCATATCCGCCCCGATGGACTCGGCGAGTTTCGCGGCGGAAAAGTCCTTGTCGATGACCGCGCTCATCCCGTGGTACTGGCCGTCCGCTTTTCGGGCAACCGGAATGCCGCCGCCGCCCGCCGCAATCGGGATATGCCCCGCCTTGAGCAGTGTTTCGATGACCGCCGTCTCGATGATCGCCACTGGCTTGGGGCTTGCCACCACCTGCCGCCATCCCCGGCCCGCATCTTCCATCACCGGAATCCCTTTGGCCCGGAGCGTTTCCGCCTCCGCCTCGGTCATGAAGTTACCGATGGGCTTTGTCGGGTTGGCAAAGGCCGGGTCGTTCGGGTCAACCTCCACCTGCGTCACAATCGTCGCCACCGCCTGAGTGATTCCGCGCGCGTCAAGTTCCTTCCGTATCACGTTCTGCAAGTCGTAGCCGATATACCCTTGCGACAGCGCGACACAGACCGACATCGGCAACACCGGATAGTGTAACTTGTCCGCCTTCGCCGCCGTCTCAAACGCCGTCTCGATCATGCCGACCTGCGGCCCGTTCCCGTGGACGATGACAACCTCGTGTCCCGCCGCGACCAGATCGACAATCGCCTTCGCCGTCCCCAGCGCGGCCTCCATCTGTTCTTTCAAACTGTTCCCCAGCGCGTTCCCGCCCAGAGCAATGACAATACGTTTTCCCATGACATCTCCTCACATAAAAATAGGCTCCGATTATCCGTTATCCCACAAGGCTGTTTCAAGACTCGCTGTTTTGAAACAGCCTCCCTACCATACATTTTAACCTTTGGCAACAAGGTTTATGGGCGTTTCGCATAACCGCTTCGGCAGTATATAGGAAAAGTCCTGTCGTGGAAAGCAAGGCGGCGACAACGAGAATGGCCCACAGAGTGCGCCTGATCCAGATTCCCCCGATTTTTCGTATCTAAGAGCCTATTCAAAATCTCAGCAAAAAGGGGGAAGTCTCCCCCTTCGCTCCGGTCTTCGCCCTCCGCTATCCCCCTCTACGGGGGTCAACCCCCCGCAACGCCCCCGAATCACAGTGGCGACTTGTGTCCCGCGGGGTTTTGGAACAGGCTCCTTTGATAACGAGTCGGTGTGCAATCGGCTGAGAGAACCACGCCAAATAGCACGCCTCCTTTGGCTAAACTTGACCCACAAATTTTTTTGATTCATGCTATAAATAACTTAAACGTAAAAACACTTCTGGGAGGGGAATATGGGAAAAGAGAAAAGTTTTGATATGGCGAAAGAATTTGAGGGGCTGGATTTTCATTCCGCCCGTCTTGA
>JAISZQ010000339.1 GCA_031269165.1 Spirochaetaceae bacterium | reverse complement strand
GATTGACGCGGATTTTCACGGATCATACCCCGCTCGATCCGTGTTAATCCGCGAAAATCCGCGGACCTTTCTTTTCTTTTTGCTTAAGTTGTTGACAGGGGGAAGTCTCCCCCTTCGCTCCGGTCTTCGCCCTCCGCTATCCCCCTCTACGGGGGCCAGACCCCCGTAACGCCCCCGAATCACAGCGGAGGCTTGCGTTTCGTGGGGTTTTTGAACAGGCTATCAACGCCGGAATGCCTTCTTGAGTCAAACGCAACCATTTACCGGGTAAACAGGCGGCCCCCTCGCGGGAGGCCGTTTACTGAGGGCTTACCGCTTACATCTCCCTTCTCCATTCTCTCCAAAAAAACGAGTATTCCGAGATGGGATAAACTGGGGATCGAGTCTGTGGAGGCTGGTCCGTAACCTCGTGCTGCGGTAGAGGGCGGACTTCTCTTGAGGCCATCGTTGGGCGATGGCGGGACGTCTTTGGGCGGGGTGTCGAGGCTGTCTGTAACGCTGTTTTTGGCCGTAAACCGGGGGCTTTGCCCCTGGTTAGCCGGGCGGAAACACGGAAGAAAACATGAATTCGGGCGAAAAAGGCGTTTCCGACCCTAATCCAGCCCGGCGGGGGTTGCCCCACCCCTCCGGGGAATTGAAAATGGGAAATGGATAATGGAAAATGATAGGAAGGGAACGCCCCCTCTCCAAAACACGACATTATCCATTTTCAATTATCCATTTTCCATTCGCGCCACGCGCGTGTCCGTCCCGCGCGGAAGTTGAACCGCACCGAGAACGTCTGCTTAATGAACAGGGTTCATCATCCACTGCATAATCTTGGGCAGTTTAAGCCCATCGGCAGGCTTGATATAGAACGTAAGCCACACCCCCTCGATTTTAAGCCCGCGCATCTCGAAGCCGAACCGCCCTTTCGCCTCACAGAGCACGCGGTAGAAAAGCACCGCCGCCCACCACAACTGAAACAAAGGCTCGCCGACATTAACCGCCGTCCGCACCTCGTACCAAACATCCTCTGCTAATTCTCTGGGTAACCGTATAGAAACCCTCCTGTATAATAGATGGGACTGTTCCAAAACGAAAGTTTTGGAACAGCCTTGTACCCTCTATTAAGGCGTTGAGGTGCCGTTTTGCTTTAATCAAACGGAAAAAAAGCGCAAAAAAAAGTGAAAAAAGGTAAGGCTTTGAGACAGACTCCTAGAACAGGCAAAAAGGAAGTGGTATAATCGCAGAGTATGCGTAAACCCTTAAGCGACGGCGGCCTTGTCGGTGTTCTCAATCTCATTCTGGTGATGACGGCGGCAGTGGCGGTGTATTTTGGGATTGTCGCTTCACCGGCCGGGCGCGGGGAGGATGTGCGGGAGGCGTTTACGCATATCGGGGAGGATTTTGCCGGCATTCTCGCTCGTTCCACGCCGCCTTTTCACCAGACGGGGGCTGTCCCCGAAGGGGCGGCTTCCCATGAGGACGCGGCGCGGGACATTGATGTCGTTTACGCTTCGTTTTTGTCGGAGATCACGGCGAAGAAGCAGCGGGAAGCGATTGAGGAAGACCGGATCACGGGGCTTTTGTCGCGGCTTGAAACAAGTGTTCGGGAAAGCCGTTATGAGGAAGCGGGGCGGATCGCGCGGGAAATGGAGGCCGTTGCGCAACGGTATTCCGGCGATGGGGGGTATCTCTACCTTGCGCGTTCGGTGGCGCGTCTTGTGGAACGTTCCGGCGTGCGGCCTGGTGACGAAGCACAACTTCGGGCGTTGCGGGAGGAGTTTGACCGTCTTGCAATGGAACGCGAGTTCTACCGGAACAATTTACAGGACGCGCTTGCCGAACAGCGTTTTGCCGAGAGCGCCCTCGCGTTGCAGGAGAGCAACGCGCAGATTCAAGAGATGCTTCTGCAAACAGTGCGGGAACAGTACGCCCAATCTCAGGAAGCGCTTTCGGTGGCCAGGGCCCAGCTTGACTCAGGCGAAACGCTCGTTACGCTTGAGGCGAAGGAATATACCCGGGAAGGCTACCGGGAAGGTATCGGCGAAGCGCGGGATCTTTTGGAACAGAGTTTGCGTATCCGCAGCCGCGACAGCAGAATCGCGTTTCTGCACGAGGCCCGTACCCGTTATCCGCCTGACAGCGCGATGGCAACGTTGATCAACACCCTGCTCGAGCGGCTGTGAGGGGGTATGCGGCCGCTCACCGTCGTCCGTTCATCCGTCCTCGGCTATTGCACGGGAGTCTCGCGGGCAGTCGCTTGGGCAATCGCCCTGGCGGAAAACCTTGTTGCGGAACGGGACGCGCAGGGGGGGCCGGTCAAGGGAGACACGGTTTCTTCCTTATACACCTATGGCCCGCTCATTCATAACCGGACGGTTCTCCGCAAACTCGAAGAGAAGCAGGTGTATGTGCTTGACGGCACGGCGGATATGCGCGGCGCACAGGTCATCATTCGGGCGCACGGCGTCTCGCCCGATGCCGAGGCCGCATTGCGGAAAGCCGGGGCCGTTATCCGAGACGCGACCTGTCCCAAAGTGAAGGCGAATCAGCTTCTTGCCCGAAAACTCTGCGCGAAAGGCGGCGTTACGGGGCCGGTGTTTCTTGCCGGAGACCGGAATCATGCGGAAATACAGGGGATTTTGGGTTATGCGCCGGATTGCGTGTGTGTCTCGAACGAAGCGGAAGCGGAGGCGGCTGCCCGGCGCAGGGGAGCCGGGGAAAACACGGGGCGTACCATGCCGGCCGTGTTAATCGCTCAAACGACGTTTCCCGTGGACGGTTACCGGAAGATTGCCGCCGTCCTCCACCGGTATTTTCGCCTCAACGCGCAAAACACCATCTGTCAGGCCACGACCCGCCGTCAGGATGCTTTGCGAAAACTGTGCGCCCATGTTGACGCGGTAATCATCGCCGGGGGAAAAGACTCGGCAAACACCCGTGCCCTGGCCGGCATCGCGCGCGATAGGGGCAAACCCGCCTATCTCCTCGAAAACGCGGCGGAAGTAGACGGGATCGCGCCGGAACTTGCCGCATACCCCCGTATTGGCTTGGCGTCGGGCGCATCCACGCCGATAGAGACGGTCGACGAACTGGAAACAGCCCTTTTACGATACGCCGCCTCAGATAAACAAGCATGAAAGCGCTACCCCTTCGGGGAATGGAAAGTGGGGAATGCCTGAGAGCCTGTTCAAAATCTCAGCAAAGGGGGGGCGTGTACCCCCCCCCCCCCGGCGGGCGCCCACCCACACCCCCCCACCACGCCCGATGAC
>JAISZQ010000315.1 GCA_031269165.1 Spirochaetaceae bacterium | reverse complement strand
CCTTTTTCCCAGACGCTTGTCGGGAAAACGACTGCTCATATCTATTGTTTCCATAATTCCCCTCCCTATGGGTTCCCTGTTTCGTCTATTGTATCATATTTGTGTATAATCGGTAGCCTCTACGGGGGTTTCCCACCCCCGTAACGCCCCCGGCACATGAGTATCTTGCAAGCAAAAACACCCTCGTCCCATTCGAAAACTTAAACCCCCCACCAAAAACATCTTACACAACATCCCGTGTAATGTCAATCACTTTTCAAAAACGGCAGTTCCTTGCGACCTCGTTGCGGTTAGCCGTGAACGCGCACATTCCCACAACCCCTTGACACCCGGCCGCCTGTTCGGTAAACTAAGCCCCGGCACGGTGGAAAAATCCCAAAAAAGTTTTAGTTTTTCTCCTAACTCTCGGTTTGGCGGCAAATATGTTCGCCATTGATCTAGGTAACGGGCTCACGCTGGAAGGCGAGGTGAAGGCGGGTCTCAAGGTTGCAACGGCGGACGAAAGCCCCGTAATCGGAGTCCTTAGTACTTACAATCGACCCGCGTTTAACCCCGACGCCTATGACAGCAACAACGACGGCACCGTCAACGCGAACGACTTCCCGGTAAAGGACGATGTCACCCGGGCGGAAGATTCCGACAACACCCGGCTCTCGCTGTGGAACAACGACGCGGGGGCTAACTATCGTGCCCGTGTCACGGCCAACTACGGCGGCGACTGGGGCGGCGCGAAGCTGGTGCTGGAGGCCATCAACGGCAATACGACTGCGGCCGCGGACGCTGACAACACGGGTGGCTTTTACGCGCACACCTACTACGGCTGGGCCAACTTCCTCGACAAGAAGGTCGTGGTCTACGGCGGCAAGATCACGGACGACCTGTGGGGTCTGGGGAAACTGCCCATTAACGCCTTCGATCCCAACATCGACACGGTAACCGGCGCCCGCGCCGCGTTCAACATCGTGGACGGCGTCTCCTTCGGGTTCAGCCTGCCGCTTGACAAGATCGCGTATGACAGTGTTTACACCGCCCCGAGCGGCACCGCCGCCGCCAAATGGACGCCTGAAACGGCCAACAGGACGCTGGGCGCGGTCTTTGGCGGGGCGGCCTTCGGCGGCCTCTACAAGTCGGACTTCATCAGCGCGGCCGCGGGTGTCAAGCTCTTCCCCGCCGTCAACGCGCAGGATTACGGCGACGATAAAAAAGCCACTTTGGGCAAAGTGTATGGCGATGCCGCCATGGGTACCACGGGCGACAAGAAGGGATACGCCGAAAAGGCCGCAGGGGCGCAGATTATCGCCGGCGTTTCGGTGAAGCCGATCGCCCCGCTCACCGTCGTGCTGGACGCGGATGTCGACACCCGCAAGTATGACGATTCGAACACCTACTTCGGCAACCAGACCATCGGGTACGCCCTTATCGGGTTGAAAGGCGAATACGTCGTCATTCCCGCCCTGAAAGCGTCCCTCAAGCTCGACGTCCTGCTCCAGAACGACTCGGCGGAACGGTACACCAAGAATACCTCCTCTAATCCTTTCGCCCAGTATTACGCCTACAGCACGAGCAAACCGGATGACGAGTGGGGGAAGATAAAGAAGACCGACTACGTGAAGTACCGCGCAGTCGAGAACTACGGCGACACGGCCGTGGGGATTGAAATCCGCGCGGATTACACGGTGAGCGACACGATCGCCGCGTATCTGAGGATCGGGTCTGACAACCTGCTGTGGATCGCGGGTGATGTCGCGCTCAACAAGACCGATGTGTATAAATCCACATATAGTCCGGGCGCGGGCGTGTGGGTGCGGCCGGGCGTGAAGATCACCCTCGGTACGTCCAGCATCGAGATCTTCGACAAACTCGGCGGGATCGGCGCGACTGATCTTGAGTATTTCTACTACGACCTCGCTACTACTACGACGAAGATTGGTTCGACGAGTGCGTTCACCAACCAGTTCCAGGTTGACTTCAACTGGAAGTTCTAGGGTTACGGGTTTAGCCTTCGGAGAAGGCTAGATTAGGCGTAAAAGCCCCGGCCGTCCCAATGGGATGGCCGGGGCTTTTTTGTTGTGGGACAAATGGATAGCGGAGAATGCCGTCATTGCGAGGAGCAAAGCGACGAAGCAATCCAGACGGAGAAGGCCCTCCACTGGGTTGCTCGCTCCGCTCTAAGAGCGGCCCGCTCGCAATGACAGGCGGAACTGTCGTCATTGCGAGGAGCAAAGCGACGAAGCAATCCAGACGGGGAAGGCCCTTCACTGGATCGCTTTGCTCGCAATGACGGGCAGAACTGTCGTCATTGCGAGGAGCAGCGACGAAGCAATCCAGACGGAGAAGGCCCTTCCAAGCTCAACGCGAAGCGTTGAGCCGATTGCTTGCCCGCTCTAACGAGCGGCTCGCTCGCAATGACGGGCGGAACTGTCGTCATTGCGAGGAGCATGGCGACGAAGCAATCCAGACGGGGAAGGCCCTTCCAAGCTCAACGCGAAGCGTTGAGCCGATTGCTTCGCTTCGCTCGCAATGACAGAGGGTTTGCTCGCAATGACGGGCGGGGCTTTTTTGTTGTGGACAATGACGCTTTTGTTCGTGTGGGAGATCTCCTGCGGTGATTCGGGGGGCGTTACGGGGGGTGGCAACCCCCCGTTGAAGGGGGTAGCGGATGACCAAACGGAGGGAGATGTTGACGCGCCTTTAGGCGCGGAAATATCGACCGGAGAGCGGGCTGGAGCGAGGGGGAAGGCGTTCCCCCCTTTTTTGAAATCGTAATTGCTGATTCTTATCTCTCATCCCTTGCCAAAAGCCGCCTTTTTGATTATACTTGATGTGTGGATAGTACAAACGAACAAATGAATATGGACGGTGAATTTCCTGAAGACGACTTTCCCGGCGGGGACGCGCTTCTGGGAGAGGAGATTATCGATGCGGTTGCGGCGGAGGGCGGAGAGGAGGGCTGTTTTGCGCCCATAAAAAAGCATTTTGAGGAAACGGGGCACAAGGCGTTTGATGATCCGGCGTATTACAAGACGGCTCTCGGCGGGGGCGGCGATCTCGTTCAGCGATTGCATACGGTATTCCAAAAGTTGTTGCAAACGAAGGATCCCAAGGACCGCACCCAGTTCCGTATGCAGATCGTTCCGGTATTTTGGGAATATATGGGGGTGCTTGCCCGTCAAACCATCCTGTCGATGCCCGATCCCAAGCGGTTTTTGCTTCGTTTTGCGCTGTTGCATCCGGGGGTTCTCTCTGCCAACCATCGGCAACTGTTTTCTACTATTATAAGGGAAAACTACACGAACGAGCCGGTTTACTATCTGGACGAATGGTTCGCCGGGATCGGTCGCGGCGAGATTCATCCTTCGGCTACCGACGAGGTGCGCGTTTCTCGCGGGAATACGGACGCGCATTTGAAAGAGTTGTACGAAAGGGCGTGCGGGAAGCTCGATGCTTCCAAGGGGATGGTTCTCCTTAAACATAAGGGACGGCTTGACGCGGAGGCCGTGCTCAAGAATCAGATTGTCGCGCTTACGACGCATACTCCTTCTCCGGTGTTTGCCGATGTGTCTGACCGTTATTCCGAGGCGCAACGGAAGATGTTCACCGAGATTCAGGATTCGATGCGGGTTATGATCAGGATCGACCGCGAGATTGAAGCCTTGTTGCGCGACATCGAAAACGCGCTGTCCGACATCGACACGCTGTCCGGCAAAATTGAGTTGAGTGGCAAGGCGGCAACGGCAATTGATACCGGGGCGATTGACGGCGAGTTCCAGACGATTCGTCAGATGGTCAAGATGAGTATCGGCCGCCGGGGAAACACGTTCCCCATTCTTTCGGGCGAGTACTTTCATTGTTTGCCAAACGGCATCGGGACGCGGGAAAACGTGATCAGCGTGCTGTCGTGGATCGAGAGCATCGACGAGGAAGCCTACATTCGTGTGCACCGGAAACAGGTCGAGCGCATCGTGCCCTATGTGATTCTCCTGCCGACTTACGGCGATTTCGGTTTCTGTTGGGAGCCCTTTGAGCGTTTGAACAAGGCAACGAGCCGGGGCCGTATCGCCATTCCCCTGTACCCCAAAAACCTCACCGTCGCGATTCTCCTCGCCGTGGCCGATCTCCGCTGGCAGGCCGCCAAGGAAAAGGCCTCCTACTACTGGATGGAGGAGGGGCTCACCGGCAACTACTATCAGTGGTTTGCCAAGCAGAAACTGCGCGGCGACATCAAGGGCTACTTTATGCAGGACTACCTTCTCTGGATGACGAAGGAGAGCGAGGGCATCCAGAAACTGGACAAGGAGTTGCGCGGCATTTTCTGGCATTATATGCCGTTCACCCGGCAGGTGAAGGAAAGGCTCAAAGACCGCAACCTCGTTTATCAGGAGTTGTACCAACGCGACCTGAACCGGGCGATGTCCGATTTGTAAAATGAGGCTGTTTCAAAACCTCACGTTTTGACAAGGCAACCTTTGTTTGCCCAGCAACCTTTAAAAAGTGCCGTTTCGTAAGGCTAAAACCCGGCTTTAGCCCGGCTTCAGCGAAGGGCGGCTCAAATTTTGAGCGTAGACATCAGAAACTGCAAAGTCTTTGGCGACAGCCTGTCAAAACTCTTTTCGTGTTTTGGAACAGGCTCAAAGGATACGTGGTCTTGAAACGGCAAGGAGTTATATGATGCGTTTTTTTCCTCTTTATATTGACCCGGGAACGGGCAGTATGCTTTTTTCTATTCTGATTGGCGCGGCGGCGACGCTTTATTTTTTGTCGCGGGCGCTTATCATAAAGGCGAAGGTCTTTTTTTCGGGTGGCAGGGCGAAAGCCGGGAGTGCGGCGGCAGTAAGTCCGTATGTGATTTATTGTGAGGGGGCGCAGTACTGGAATGTGTTTCAGCCGATTCTTGCGGAAATGGAACATCGGCAATTGGAGACGGCCTATTTCACCTCGGTGGAAAACGACCCGGCGTTTCAGGCGGGGTATCAGTATATTAAACCGGAATATATCGGCGAAGGGAATAAGGCGTTTGCGCGGCTCAATTTATTGCGGGCGGATATTGTTTTGATGACGACGCCGGGGCTTGATGTTTATCAATTAAAACGGTCGAAGGGTGTCAAGCATTACGCGCATATCTTGCATATGGCAAGCGACGCGACGCTCTATCGGCTTTTTGGGCTTGATTATTTTGACTCGGTGTTGTTAACCGGGGATTATCAGGCGGCGGATATTCGGACGCTTGAAAAAATGCGTGATATTCGTGAAAAACGGCTGGTTACGGTGGGTTGTACGTATCTTGACGTCTATGCGGAAAAAATGCAGGCCCTGCCCGCAGAAACGAATCATCCGTTTACCGTGCTTGTTTCGCCTTCGTGGGGGCCATCCGCGTTGCTTTCGCGTTATGGGGAACGTCTGCTTGACCCGCTTGCGCAGACTGGGTTTCGGATTATCGTGCGTCCGCATCCGCAGTCAAAGAAATCGGAACGCGCGTTGCTTGACCGGCTCACCGAAAAGTATCAGGACCAGAAAAATGTCGAGTGGGATTATGAGCGGGACAATATTTTCGCGCTGGCAAAGGCCGACGTTATGATTTCCGATTTTTCGGGGATTATTTTTGACTATACGTTTTTGCGCGACAAGCCGGTTGTCTACGTAAATCAAAATATGGATTTGCGCCCCTACGACGCGGACGATATTTGTTCGGATGAGGCGGGAAATACCGACGTGCAAAAGTTGTGGCAGTTTGCCGCCTTGTCCGCCTTCGGCATAGAACTCCGGGAAGATATGTTTGACCATATCGGCGATTTTCTCACGAAGGCGCAGGATAATCCCGCGTTACAGGCGGCCCGGCAAAAGGCGAAAAACGAGGCGTGGATGTACCGGGGAGAAGCCGCCCGCCGGGTCGTTGATTTTATGACCGCCTGTCGTGAAGGCGAGGCGGTAGGACAGGGGTGATAAGGTGAGGCTGTTCCAAAACCGTGCGCGTTAAGCACACGTGGCGTCCGCCCTTCGAGGGAGTGAAAGCTCTCTTGTCCCCCCGAAGGGGGACCGCCGCCCACTGTCAACAACTTAAGCAAAGGGAATATAAGGGTCCACAGATTGCGCCTGATGGCGCGCCATATATGGCGGTCCAGATTACGCAGATTTTCCATACTTAAAACCCGATTAATCTGTGACGCCATGCATGGCGCAATCTATGGACTATTTTTCGTTCACTAAGGAGGCACTGATTAAATCAAAAAATTGGTGACTCAGCCGCACTCTTATTTCACTGGATTGCTTCGCTACGCTCGCAATGACATTGGAATTGTCGTCATTGCGAGGAGCAAAGCGACGAAGCAATCCAGTAATCCGTGAAAATCCGCGGACCAAAATTCTTAAGTTGTTGACAGTGGACCGCCGTCTGCTCCCATCCCATTGCCTCCACAGCGGCTAGGTCTCGGCGATACGGCTTCGCAACTGGAGAATGTAGGACGGCTCGACAGACAACTCGTCGAGGTCCATCTCCATGAAGGCCGCCGTAAGACTTACATCCGCGCCCAGCATACCGCAGATGCCGCACCAGATGCCCGCCTTGTGCGCGTTTTCCGTCGTCATGCGGATCATACGCAGGATCGCCTCGTGGTGGGTGTCCACAAACTCGCTGATCGACGCGTTTTGTCGGTCGACGGCCAGCGTGTACTGGGTGAGGTCGTTGGTGCCGATACTGAAGAAGTCCGCCTCTTTCGCGAGCAGATCGCTGATGATGACCGAGGCCGGCGTTTCAATCATGATGCCGATCGGCGTCTTGTCGTTGAACGCGATATTCGCCGCCGCCAGCTCATTCCGCGCCTCCTCCGCAATACGCTTCGCCCGCTGTAACTCTTGGACGCTGGAGATCATCGGGAACATGATCGCCACATTGCCAAAGGCCGAGGCCCGGTAGATCGCGCGCAGTTGCGTCTTAAAAAGCTCGGGCCGCGTGAGACAGATGCGGATCGCCCGCATACCGAGCGCGGGGTTATCCTCGTGCGGGAGGCCGAAGTAGCCGGCCTCCTTGTCCGCGCCGATGTCCAGCGTGCGGATAATCACCTGCCGCCCGCCCATCTTCTCGGCCACCTTCCGGTAACTCTCGTACTGAATATCCTCGTTGGGATAATCGTCGCGCTCCAGATACACGAACTCGCTGCGGAAAAGGCCGATCCCCTCCGCGTCTCCCGCGAGTGCCGCTTCCACGTCCGCCACCGACCCGATGTTCGCGTAGAGTTTGATTTTCCGCCCGCTCTTGGTAAGCGTGGGCTTCCCCCGGAACTTTTCAAGCAATACGTTCTCTTCCGCAAGCCGCTGCTTCTTTTCCTCGAGACCGGCAAGCGTCGCCGCATCCGGTTCGATGTACAACGTCCCCGTCCCGCCGTCCAGTGCCGCCTCCTTGTTTGCGAGGCCGCTGGAAAGAGACGCGCCTAGCCCGATGATCGCCGGGATTCCCATCGTCCGCGCAAAAATCGCCGTGTGGGAACTCTCCGCACCCGCCTGAGAGACCAGTGCCAGCACCTTGCTCCGGTCAAACTGCGCCGTCTCACTCGGCGTAAAATCGTCCGAAGCGAGGATCACCGGCTCAGGCCCCGCCGTTACGTCCCGCTGGGTCCCCGACAGAATGGCGATGACCCGGTGCGACACGTCGCGGATGTCAACTGCGCGCTCCTTCATGTAGTCATCGTCCATCTCGGCAAAATCCTGCGCGAGTCTGCCGCCCGCTTCCGTCACCGCGTATTCCGCGCACACCCGTTGCGACTCAATCAGCTTTTCAATCGGATCGGTGAAGTCGGTGTCGCTTAACATCATGCGGTGAATCTCAAACAACAGCGCGTTTTCCTTTCCCACCTTGTCCGCCATCGCCGACGCGAGATCGTCCAACTGGGCAGCCGCCGTCAAAGACGCCGCCCGAAACCGTTCAATCTCGCCCGCCGTGTCCGTAACCGCCTTCTTTTCGACGACAAAATTCGACCGCTCAAAAAACACGATCCGCCCGGCCGCGATACCCCGTGAAACCCCCTTGCCCTGTAAGGTAATCATACCGCCCTCCATCCGCTACAAATTTTCCGACAAAAACGCCTCAGCCGCCCCGACCGCCGCCTCTTCATCCGCGCCATTGATCCGCAACGTGATCGTCTCGCCCGTCTTGATCCGCAACTTCATCAGCGCGAGCAACTTCTTCGCGTCGCACCCTTCCGCCCCGCGTGCCACCATGACTTCGCTTGAAAATTCCTGCATCTTCTTGACGAACAACCCCGCCGGCCGCGCATGAATCCCCAACGGATCCTTGATCGTGTAACTAAACTCTTTCATAAAAACTCCTTCCAAATATAATGTGAAGCAACCCGCCCCTGCAACCAAAATAATACCCACAAACAAGAGAGGTTGTTCCAAAACCCAGCTAAAGGGGGAATCGGCAATTTGCCGCGTCTTCCCCCTCGCTTCGGTCTACGCCCTACGCTACCCCCTTCAACGGGGACAAAACCATGCGGTGCATGGTTTTGTGGGCGTACCCCAAGCGTCCACGGACG
>JAISZQ010000293.1 GCA_031269165.1 Spirochaetaceae bacterium | reverse complement strand
CGAAAATACTGATTTTAACCTAATCAAAATACTAAAAACGGCTTATTTATCGGGGTTTTTGCACTATTTTTTGCGAAAAAAAGCGCGAAAATTTTCTAAGTCCCACAGGCTCCTAGCCGGATTTTCCCCCGGACCCATCCCGTCCTACCCGTCCGAAAATTGAAGCGCGCGGAAAACGTTTGTTTAATGAACAGGGGTCATCAACCACCGCGTAATCTTGGGCGGTTCGAAGTCATCGACGGGCTTAATGGAGAACGAGAACGCGCACTCTTCGATTTTGAGGCCGCGCATTTCGAAGTCAAAGCGTCCTTTTATTTCGCGGAGTGCGCGGTAGATTTGGCGCAATCGGGGGATGCAATCCGGGGTTCGAGCCTCCCGTTTTTAATCCATCTTAGTCCATGTGAAACATCTCTGCGAGGTCGTCGCTCACAGGCGATTCGTCGGGATTGGTGTCCATCAAATCTTTCATCATGTGCCACCACTTTTGCACGATCTCCTTGCGCGGCAGTTCGCCGTCCGTGGCATCGTCCGCCCGGTATTGAAACGCGAAGAGCGTGTTGGTCTTGCGGTCCAGGTAGATCGAATAATCGGAAATCCCCGCCTTGCGGAGTTCCGCCTTGAGGTCGGGCCATATCTCGTCATGGCGCTTTTTGTACTCCGCTTCGCAACCCGCCTTGAGCCGCATCGCAAACGAATGTCTTGTCATATTTTCTCCTTATATTCAGTTGGGGGGAAGCCTCCCATTATCAACAACTTAAGAATTTTGTCCGCGGATTGTGCCATACATGGCAATGCGGATTTTCACGGATTATACCCCGCTCAATCCGTGTTAATCCGCGGACCTTTCTTTTCTTTTTGCTTAAGTTGTTGACAGTGGTTTACCACCCCCGTAACGCCCCCGTTTCCACCTTCGCGGCGGCTTGGTTCGCACGACGGGTTAGCATATCTTCCGGCATTCTATCCCCAGAAGCCGGGCCAGTTTTTCTATTCTTCCGGCGATATGTCCTAAGCCGATGGCGCAATGATGAGCCGGACCGGCCTTTGACCACCGGTTGACAAAATCGCGGGCGGGGATGGAAAAACGGTATCGGCTGTTCGTATTGCCGATGTGCAGAACCGGACCGGGAACCGATTCGCCCTCGGCACAGAGCAGGAACGTTGACCCACCGGCCCCCTGAACCACCGAGAGAAACGTAACCGGCCCGTGCTTGACGCTCATCTGAATAGAAAGCCCCTTGCCGGGCTTGCCGTGATACACCGGAAGCGGCACCAACGCCGCCCTGCCCTCGGCAATCGCAAGGTGCGCCGGCCCGTCATGCCCCCAAAACGCCACGTCATCGTTAAAGTCCATCGCGTACAACTCGGAAAAAGAACCGCCTGAACCGAAACAATCCATAATCTTCATGGCAAGAACGTTTTTGACCTCGCATTCCCCGGCAACCGGCACCCCGGACGCGGTAAGCAACGTGTTTCCCGCGATCACCGAAGTAACGATATTCTCGTGATCGCTCCCCGGACTCCCCTCGTAGTAATACGCCAACGCCCCAAGCCGGTTTTTCTCCACAAGCCTCTCAAGCGCGAAAGAAGTATGGGCGGCGCGGTCAAGTTCGAACACGTCACATTCAGGCGAAACGTCAAACGCACGCTCGAAATGCCGCCGCTGTTCCGCAATGTCCGTTGCATTTGCCGAATCCCGAATCACTTTCAACTCGTCCATTTCCAGAATCTCAAAATGGCACCCGAAAACAGCGGCCAGCCGGGTCACATCCGTATACACATCCAGCATTCCGCAGTAGTAATGCCCCAGTATCCCAATCCGCGTCTCGCGCACCGCCGCCGAAACCCGCGCACCGTCGCACCAGTCCCCGATCTCCTCCCACGACGCTTCGTCCCCAAGCCAGCCGGTAATAATGTCGTAAGGAATACCCGCGTTGTTAAAGACCGAGGCAATCTCCGGCACGGAACACGCCTGACAATAGGCAAGCCATTCCCCCGTCATGCGCCCCCGGTCGCCCAGCGCGTTAAACGTCTCGTAGTCGATAGCCGGATCCGGCTGAAGATTCAGTATGATAACCGGGGCCCCCACGCCCTGAACCGCGGGAAGCGCGGTATGGGAAAGCGCGTAGGTCGAAACGGAGAGAAAAACCAGCGTAATCCCGCGTTCCTGAAACAAGTCCGCTGCCCGCCGTGCCGCATCAGGGTTATCCACCAGCCCCGCATCGACGATATCCACGCCAAACGCGGCTATTCTCTCCGCGATCCGCGCATGATACCCCAGAAGCCGGTCTTTCAGCCCTTCGAACTGTCCCCAATAGGTGTCAAGCCCCACGCCAAAGAGACCGACCCTGACCGTTTTATCACTTGTTTTTGTTCCGTTATGTTCCATAAAATGTTCCTTTTACATCACCCTGTCCCCGGCAAAAAATTCCGAAATCCGCTTGCGCCGAAAAATCGCTCCTCTGCCGGGGTCGCCGGGACCTTCGCGGCGGTTATGCGTGGAAATTGGTGCGCTGGATAAGCATATCCAGCTTGGTCTTTATTTCGATGAGCAGATCATGATCTGTTTTGTGTTCGCTTTCGACTATAGCGAGCCGGATTTCGAGCGCTTTAAGTTTGTTGGTTGCAATACCCCATGCAATTCCCGCGCTCACCGCCAGTGTGCCGATTGCGATAATAAGTTGCGCATCCATAGCCGAGCCTCCTGTAATAAATATATAAGGATACGCTGATGAACATATCCCCAAAAAAATCGTATATAAAGTATACTTACAATTCCCGGTTTGTCAAGAGGTATGTTGACAACACCATACGAGACACCGGGAATTCCCTCTATACGCCAATCCTTCCGGTGAAAGAGCGAAGCGTAACCAAACCAATGAGGGAAACACCGATTAAATCGTTTCACACTGCGCCGGACTATTGCCCGCGACAGGCGGGTTCATCAGTGTTTCCCGTTTTGGCCTAATACACGCTCTTCCAGTCGTTGATGTTGGACGGCTCGAACTTGAATGGCGGGCCGAGAAGTACCTCGGTGCCACCGTCGGGCGCTTTGGTGATGGTGTATTCGCCAAGCCGTCCCGCAGTGAACTTTTCGCCCTCTTTACCGGTGATCTTGCCGGTCGTAAGCCCGGTCGCAACATACGAGCCGAGATAGCCTACGTCAATCGGGTTCCACAAGTACATGTACGGGCAGGAGCCGTTCGTGATGTACTCGGCCATCTCCGAGGGAAGTCCCAAGCCGGTGATCTTGACCTTACCGATAAGCCCCCGGTCGGTGATTACTTTGGCCGCCGCCGCGATACCGACCGTGGTCGGCGCGATGATGACCTTGAGGTTCGGGTAACTCAACAGCAAGCTCTCCGTCTCGGACACCGATTTGTCACGGAGGTCATCCCCGTAGGCAATCTTGACCAGATTGAGACTGGAATACTTTGGCTTGGCCAGTTCCTTCTGCATGTAATCAATCCAGAGATTCTGGTTTGACGCCTGACTGGTCGCCGAAAGGATGGCAATTTCTCCCGATCCGCCCGCCTGATCAAACGCCGCTTCGACAAGGGTCTGGCCGATCTTTTCCGAGTCGGCCTGATTCACGTGGGTGAGCCGGCTTGCCGGGTTGACCGACGAATCCAGCGAATAGACCTTTATCCCCGCGTCTTTCGCCTTGGTCAGAACCGGCTGAAGCGCATCAAAGTCGTTCCCCACAATACAGAGCGAGGCGACTTTCTGCGCGATAAGCTGGTCGACCATCTGAATCTGGGCTTCCGCCGTGGGAAGGTCGGGGGCGCGCAGTATCACTGTCCCGCCCTGTTCCTTGATGCCGGTTTCAAACCCGCTCATTTGCCGTTCGCCGTAGGGATTCCCCGTACTCTTGAACACAAAGGCGTGCACCTTGCCGCTTTCCGCCGACCTGCCACCCGCGAACAGCACTCCACCGAACACAACGGTGAGCGCCAACGCAATTGCTACAACTCTCTTCATTCTAAATCCTCCATAAAAATATATTTACCGCAAACGCGGCAATTCTCTCTACCAAAAGGCCCGCACATTGTGCCATACATGGCATTGCGGATTACCCAGATTTATCCGATAAACTGTCTCCTCCCCTGTAAAACCGCCGCCGGGGCGCAATGACGACCCCGCTTCACTCTTATCTCTCACCTCGCTCATTATCCATTTTCAATTCTCCATTATCCATTCGCGCAACGCGCGCCCTCATCTTTTATCCCTTATCTTTAAATTCATCACCAGCACGGACAGCACGAGGAGGAGACCTAAGATGATGAGGATCAGTTGGGCGGACACGTTGATGAGGCCGAGGCCGTAGTTGAGAAAGCCGATGATGAAGATGGCGAGGAGGGGGCCGGCGATGCGCCCGGTACCGCCTGAGGTGCTCACGCCGCCGAGAACGACCATCGCGATAACGTCGAGTTCGTAGTTCATGGCCACGTTGGGACGGGTGCTGCCCATGCGCGAGGTGAGAAAGATCGCGCAGACCGCCGACATGAGGCCGGTAAGGAGGCCCACGATGAGGAGGATGCGGTCGGTACGGACGCCGGAATAGCGGCAGGCGAGGAGGTTGCTCCCCATGCCGTAGATGTTCCGACCAAACGAGGTGCGGTGCAAAAGGAGGCCGAAGATGACCGCTGCCACGACGAACACGATAAATATAAACGGTATCGGGCCGACATAGCCCCAGGCTAAAAACGAGTACCATGTGGGGAAGCCGCCCGACGCGCGGTTTTCCAGTATCACGTAGGCCGCGCCGCGATAGATGGTCATCGTTGAGAGGGTGACTATCATCGCGGGGAGTTCGCGGAACTTGATGAGAAGAAGGCTGTTCACGCCGCCGAGGGCCGTGCCGATGACGAGTGCCGCGACCAGCGCGATCTGCATCGGGATTCCGGCGTTGTAGATGACGGCCATCAGCACCGAGGTGAGCGCGACGATGGAACCGACGGAGATGTCGATGTTGCCCAGGATGATGACGAGCATCATCGGGAGGACGATGAAGGCCTTGTCGAGGAAGTTCATCGGCGCGGAGAGAAAGGTGTTGGCGGAAAGATACCACGGGGAAAGGGCCGCGTTCAGCACGTTGACCAAGATGAAGATGACGACGAGGAGCC
>JAISZQ010000267.1 GCA_031269165.1 Spirochaetaceae bacterium | reverse complement strand
CATTGACTGTGACCCGCCTGACCTGCTCTTGGGGCATATATCCCCGGTTCGCAACTTCTTGATCCCCGATGTTCACCAGGGTAATGTCCGTTCTTACTTCACTCACAACGAACTCCTTTGAGCCTGTTCCAAAACTCGGTTAGTTTTGACAGGCTGTCGCCTTCGACTATTGCAGTTTCTCAGGCTAAAGCCTTACAAAACTGCGCTTTTTAAAGGTTGCTGTTCCAAAACTTGAGGTTTTGAAACAGCCTCCTTTATAAAAATCATGCCTCTATGATAAGGGAAAAAGGACAAATAATAAAGGGCTATCTCGTCTGGATTGCTTCACCAACGGCAAACTGCCGCAGGTTCGCAATGACGGCCTTCTCCATTATCCATTCGCGTACATTCGCGGACCTTTTTTATCCGTGTCATCTGTGGTGAAGCGTGACTCGGTTCGGGTTGGTTATCAATGTACATGGTGCCGCCCGGCCACGGTGGGTGCTTTTATGTTTTTGTTTTTTTCTTTATGATATGTTCACGAGTGTATGATTGTATCAATGATGAAGGTGCTTTTTGCGCTTTCCGGCATCGAGAGTCTCAAGGACAAGCGGCAGATCGTCCGGTCGGTGCGCGATAAGTTGCAAAAGAAGTTTCGCCTTTCGGTGGCGGAGGTTGCCTTGCAGGACAGTCTTGCGTTTGCGGAGATGGGGGCGGCACTGGTGTCCAACGATAAGGATTTCGGTGAAACGGTGTTGAGGAAGGCGTTCACGATGATTGAGAACGATGTTCCGGCGCGGATCGAGGATGTGTCGTTTTATTCGGAAGAGTTTTAGAGCCTGTTCAAAAACCCCACGGGATGCAAGTCTCCGCCGAGATGCGGGGGCGTTGCGGGGGTACCCTACAGTCCTCAACGTCCTGTTTCGGACTTCCGGGCCGGGGTGTGCTCTATTTTGCGTCCGTCCTTGGACGCTGGGGGCACACCCACAAAACCATGCACCGTATGGTTTTGTCCCCTGCTGAGGGGGGTAGTGGAAGACCAAACGGAGGGAGGTGCGGACGCGCCTTTAGGCGTGGACGTATCGACCGGAGTGCGTGTCTGGAACGAGGGGGGAGACTTCCCCCCAACTGAATAATGATGTGTTTTTTAGATAACGTGTTGTTGAAAGAGGTCTCGCCGCTATGAAAAGTGCGCAAAGAGTTATGTGGATTGCCGCCGCCGTCCTTTTTACTTCGTGTATCGGGGTGAAAACGGATATAACGGTCGAACGCGACCTTTCGGGGACGGCGCGTCTTGAGTACACGGTTTCTCGGAGCCTTCTCGACAGCGGGACGCTCGACGGCAACGAGCATTGGCCGACGATTCCGGTGGGAAAAGCGGATTTTGAGCGGACGGTGGCGCGTATCGAGGGTCTTACGTTGCGCTCGTTTCGGGAACGGGACCAGGGCGGCGACCGGGTATTCGAGGTAACGCTTGCTTTCGACCACGTTTCCACCCTCGCCGGGTTCTTTAGCGCCAACGGCCAGCAGTTCGCCTATACCACCGAGGACGGCCGCCATGTTTTGACGGTTCTCTTCAATGGCAATGGAGGCGCGGCAGGCACGCTTATGGGAGACGTGTCCGGCGAAATGGCGCAAGTCTACGGCGGCGATCTTTCGGATCTCGTGAAAAAGGCGTTTGAAGGCTACCGCTTTGACTTTACGATCTCCGTGCCCGGCGATAAGAAAACCTATTCCGCGCCGATGGGCGATCTGTTGACCTCTTCCCGGCAAGAAGGACTGGAAATCAGTTTCTGATGCGCCTTTCCGCCGTCGTTCTTTGCGCCGTCGTCTTTACCGCCTACGCCACCATATCGCCCTATCTGGCGATACTGGTACGCAGCCTGGGATTTTCTCAAGGCATTACCGGCCTCCTCCTCGGCGCGGCGGAAATCTCCGCGATCGCCGCTCCCTTCCTGTTCGGCGCATGGGCGGACAGGCGCGGTGATTACAAGACCGCATTCCTTGCCGTCATTGCGCTGTGGATCGTTTCGGGAGCCGCGATTCTTTTGTTCAAAAACCCGCTTGCCTCGGCGCTTTTCGTTCCGTTCCTCGCGGTGGGTTACCGCGCGACCGTCCCCTTGTCGGATGCCGTGATAACCGTCAACATAGGCCGGACCGGAAACTACGGGAAGATCCGCGCCTCAGGCTCCATCGTCTTTGTGCTGGTCGTGCTCGCCTTGCAAGCCACCCCGGTCTATCGGCCGATGAACGCGCATAACATCGTGTTCTGGAACTTGATCTCCGTGACCGCGCTCCTCGCCGTCGTCTTGTGTCTCCCCAAGTCGTTCCTCCGTCCGGCGCGGCGGCCTGCCCTCGTGAACGCGGCCCTTGCGCCCAAAAGACACGTCAAAAAACAGGCGGGAAAAGGCCGATCCATCTGGACACCCGCCTTTATCGTGGGCATCGCCGTCATCTTCTTGAACCGCCTCGCCTTTTCCCCCATCCAGACCTACATCTCGCTCTACACGGTCGAATATCTCCAGTGGGATGCGGTGGGACTCGTCGTCGCCATTTCCGCCTTTTCGGAAGCGCCGTTCATATTGCTCTCCAACAAAATATTGAACCGCTGGGCCCCGAATGCAAACTCGCAGGGTTTGTACCGCCTCCTCGCCCTTACCACCGCCGCCGTCGCGGTACGCTTGCTCTGCCTCGCGCTCTTTCCCTCCAAGATCGTCCTCGTCATGAGCCAACTGCTCCACTCGCTCACCTTCGGCGTCTTTCACCCCGCCGCCATCGCCTTCGTCGTCGCCAATGTCCCGCCCGAAAAACGCGCCGTGGGCATGACCGTCTATATGTCGCTGGGCACCGGCTTTCCCACCTTCCTCGGCAACATCGCCGGCGGCATCATCATCGAACACGCAGGATACCGGGCACTTTTCGGCGGCTTCATCCTCTTTGCGCTTCTCGCCCTGCTTATGTATGGTGTCTTCGGAAGGAAAATGCGCGGAAGGGGTTAATCGGGCACGGTCAACAAGGCAAGGATTTTTGTCCACGGATTGCGCCAAACGGCGGCACAGATTTAATAGCCTGTTCAGAATCTCATCAAAAGGGGGAACGCCTTCCACTGTCAACAACTTAAGCAAAGGGAATATAAGAGTGGTCAACAGATTACACAGATTTTTAGTTTTTTTGTCCGCGAATGTACGCGAATGTATGCGAATACACGCTGATGGATATGTATCATTCGTATTTATTCGCGCCATTCGCGGACCAAAATTCTTAAGTTGTTGACAGGGGAACGCCTTCCCCCTCGCTACTGCCCGCTCTCCGGTCGATATGTCCGCACCTCCCTTCGTTTGGTCCTCCGCTACCCCCTTCAACGGGGACAAAACCATGTATGGTTTTGTGGGCGTACCCCAAGCGTCCACGGATGGACGCATTACTGAAGCACACCATAGGTGTGCCACGCCCCGGCCGGAAACCCGAAACAGGATGTTGAGGGTTGTAGGTCCACCCCCGAAGGCATCCTAACGGATGCCCCGCCCCCGGATCACAGTGGAGGCTTGCGTCTCGTGGGGTTTTGGAACAGCCTCAGTTATAATCGGATATGCTGATTTTACGACCGTTGTTGGTTGAGCCTGTTCCAAAACTAATTGACTGTGCGCTAACCGCGCACGGTTTTGGAACAGGCTCTTGGAAAAATCGGTCAAAGGCCCCGGTTTTTCCCTTAAATCTAGGGAAGCTGTTCCAAAAACTGAAGTTTTGGAACAGCCTCGGTTAAAAAGTAACCGCCGTTGCCCTGTTCCCCCTTGTATTTCTTGAGCAGAAGTACTATACTAGCGTAGTGAAGAAAAAACGCCGGCCGACGGGATGGCTTTCGGCGTTTTCTGAAAAATAGTTGTCTCTGTCCCTGGGAGGGGAGGATGTTGTTTGGCACATTTGCGGTGGCGCGGGATGCCTTCTATGGGGCCGCGTTGCTTATGGGACTTGCGGTGGGGTTTGCCCTGCGCGTTTTGAAAACACGGCGGCACCGGGACGTTCTGGTTACCGGCGTCATGTACCTCTTTTCGCTTGCCCTGTTCGTCACGGCTCTCGTTCTTATCCTTTCACATGGGGCGGTACTGTATGAGGGCGGCCTCGTCCGTGTCGCTCTTTTCATCGCCGTCTTTACTGCCGTGTGCGTCTTTTTTCCGATACCGGCGGCCTTTCCCGCCATCATCATTGCCGGGCTGTTTGTTGTGTGGGCCGGAGCCGCATTCTGGCGCTATCCCACGGAACCCGACCCCCAAAAAAGCGTCCAAACCGCCGTGCGTTCAGGCGATCTTCTTCCTATTATCGGCGGCGAAATCCGTTATTTCGATCGGGAACCCGCGAACGGCCTCTTGTTCCACGAAGAATTTGCCATCCTTTCCCCGGCAAAGAACCGGCTCGTGTTTTCCTTTGTCTCGAATCGGGATACCTTGTCCTCGGCGTTCAGAAATTGAGAAGGAGCCTTAGAAATGGCCCAGTTATTGGATGGAAAAGAAGTTGCCGCAACGTTGAAAGAAGCGATGGTAAAACAGATTGAAGGGCTGAAGGCAAAGGGCATTGTCCCGACCCTCGGTATCGTTCGCGTGGGCGCGAAACCCGACGATCTCTCCTACGAGAAGGGCGCGACCAAGACGTGCGCTGATGTCGGCGTGGCGGTGAAGAACTATGCGCTTCCCGAAACGGCCTCGGAGGGCAATCTGCTCAAGGTTATTCACGAGGTAAACGTGGACAAGAACGTTCACGGCGTTCTCTTGTTGCAGCCGCTTCCCAAGCACATCAACGACAAGGTTATTCGCGTCGCCCTGCTTCCCGCGAAAGACATGGACGGTGTCACGGACGGCTCGATGGCCGGGCTTTATTCCGGTTCGGGCGCAGGTTATGCCCCCTGTACCGCCGAAAGTTGCATCCAGATCCTCGACCACTTCAAGATCGACGTTGCCGGAAAGAAGGCCGTGGTACTTGGCCGCAGCACCGTCATCGGGAAACCGGTCGCGCTGTTGCTGCTCGAAAAGAACGCCACGGTGACGATCTGCCACTCGAAGACCAAAGACCTGCCGGAAGTCGTGCAGGAAGCCGACATCGTCATCGTCGCGATAGGCCGCGCCCTCAGCGTCGGAAAAGAATACTTCCGCGCCGGGCAATACGTGGTTGATGTCGGCGTGAACCCCAAGCCCAACGGCGAGAAAGGCATCTGCGGCGACGTAAAGTTTGACGAGGCCTCGCTCCTCGTGGCGGGTATCAGCCCCGTCCCCGGCGGTGTCGGCCCGGTTACCACCTGTATGCTGGTGAACCACGTCATTCGCGCCGCAGTAAAGTAACCAAAATCTCACCCCACTTGACAGCCGCGTGTCTTCCTGATATAAAGGAGTCATGCGGCTGTCGTATAACGGCTATTACCCCAGCCTTCCAAGCTGGAGACGAGGGTTCGACTCCCTTCAGCCGCTGTTACGCTGAAGGGATAGAATATCTCAACAACTTAAGGATTTTGTCCGCGGATTTTCGTGGATTGAGCGGGGTATAATCTGCGGACAACTATTCTTAATTTGTTGAGCAAGCGGCAAGCGGCGGGGATAACAATACTGAATAGCATGCCTCCTTTGGACGGGGGTTGCCCCAAGATAACTTGTAGACCATCCCCGCCGATACCGGCTTGCTCGCCTCGACCGCGTCCCAGTCCACTTCTTTCGCTTCAGGCGGTGGCTCCCCCGCCAGGATATCCGACCAGTACCGCTCCCCCCAAAGATGCGCCTTCCTTCCCGTCCGCACGTTGAACCGGAGGGAAAACGTCTGCTTCAGCCACTGCATAATCTTAGGCAGTTTGAACCCGTCATCGGGCTTGATGTAAAACGAGAGCGTGCACCCCTCGATTTTCAACCCGCCCATCTCGAAACGAAAGAGCCCTTTCGTTTCGATGAGCACGCGGCAGAAAAGCACCGCCGTCCACCATATCGGGAACAAGGACTCGCCAACATTAATCGCCGTACGAACCTCGTACCAGACATTGTCCGCCAATTCTCTTGGCCCTCTCATAGACATCTGCCTGTAGAGAGATGTTCCAAAACAGAAGTTTTGGAACAGCCTTGTACCCTCTATTAAGGCGTTGAGGTGCTGTTTTGCTTTAACCGAACACGAAAAAGGCGAAAAACAATGCGGTTTTGACAGGCTTGGTACGTTGCGGCGCGTCCAGCCCTATTGGGCTTCCGTGCCCCGGAACGAGGCTGGTTTGGTCCCTGCAAGCGAGGCTCGTATCCAAACGACGGCGTGCCATCTGCCGACACGACTCCTCAACAGCCCCCGCGCCACGACAACGCGCCAAACGGCGGCGTACCAACAAGTCATCACCACCAAACAGTACCGAAAGAGTCCATCAGGCCATATCGGAGAGGGCCGACGAGATGCCGTTGCAGAAATCGCCCAGACGTTCGAGGCGGCGGACAAGGTCGATGTAGGCAAGTTCGGTTTTCACGTTCTTGCCGGCCTCGATGCGTTTCTGGGCGAGTTTTCGCAGTTTGTTGCGGTTTTTGTCAATCTCGTCTTCGAGTTTGCGCGCTCGCGCCGCCTCGCCCTGGCTGAGTCTTCCGCCCAAATGCTCGCGGACGAAACTCAAAAAACTTTCGATGAGCGACATATACGGGATAAGCTCGTCCATTTCCACGCCCTTGAACACGCGGTCTTTCTGGGCGTTCCGCAGGAGCAGCATCCCGATGCTGTAACAGTCGTCGGTCATGTCTTCGAGGTCGGCGATGATCCGCAAAAGCAGCGCGACATTGTGTTCCGATTGGGCGTTCAGGTGGGTGCGGGTTATCTGCATGAGGAAATCGGTCAACTCCTCGCGCATCGTGTCCGCATAATTCTCGTCGTTTAACAAATCCTCGGTAAGCGCCTCGATCTTGTCGGGACGCATATCGTCAAGACAGACCCTCAGTTTTTGATACATGGCAAAGACCAGGGCGGCAAGATCGCGCATTTCCTTCTCCGCCCGGACGATGGCAAGTTCGGGTGAATTGGTCCCCGGAGAATCCAGTTTGTAAGGGGCGCGTTCGCCTGAACCTTTGTCTTTTACCAGAAAACAGATGAAGGCGGCGTATTGATTGACAAAAGGCAGGAATACCAGCGATGCCAGTACGTTGAACACCGTGTGGAACGCCGAGATATGCAGCGTGATAAGTTCGCCGCCCGGCGAGCCGGGGACCATCATATCGACAAAGGCCGTGACGGGCCGGAAAAAGATCACACAGACAATCGAGCCGATGGCGTTAAAGAGGACGTGAACCAGCGCGGCACGGACGGCGGCGCTTCCCGCTCCTATGGCGGCGAGCGGCGCGTTGATCGTTGTCCCGATGTTCGCGCCCAGCGTCATCGCGCAAGCCGTTTCGAAGCCGAGCACCCCCTCGTGGGCCAGCGTGATGATGATGGCGATAGTTGCCGTTGACGAGTTCATCGCGGCGGTAACGACCGCTCCGACGAGGACGCTCATGACGATTGAGAGAAACCCGTAGTTTGACAGGACGGCAATTTTCGCGATGGTTTCCGGCTGAATGGGCGGAATAGCGTTCGTTAAAAACTCAAGCCCCAAGAAGAGGAGGCCGACTCCGAGAAATACGTCGCCCAGCCCTACGACGACCATTGCCCGTTGCTTCCATTTTACGGCGCGAAGCACAAAGCCCATCGCCACAAAGGGCAAAGCCAGTGCCGAGATGTCCACGCTGAACCCCAGTGTCGCGACGATCCATGCGGTAAACGTGGTCCCGATGTTCGCGCCCATGATCACGCCAATTGCTTGGGTGAGCGTAAGGAGCTGGGCGCTGACGAAAGACACGACGATGACCGAGACCGCCGACGAAGACTGCACGATAGCGGTGATGGCAATGCCCGAGAGCACGGCGGCAAAGCGGTTCGCCGTCATAAACCCGATGGTCGACTGGAGCCGCTTGCCCGCCACCCGCTGGAGGGCTTCGCTCATCATCTTGATCCCATACATGAATAGCGAGAGTCCGCCGACCAGACGGAACAGTGACTCAACGATGGCCATACCCATAAGTATATCAAGACGGCGGCGTTGTTTCAAGGCGCACGCCGTATCGCCCAAGATAAACGCGGAGCAATTTTGAGAGCCGGAGAACCGCAATAGGTCGTTGGCCCGTTGCGGTTCGTGGTAAAATTTTATGCTATGCGTTTACCCTAAATCCTAAAGCGGAGGACGGTGCCTCAATCGGTGTCGTTGACGAGCGAAAATTCGGCCCATACAGGGTAATGATCGCTTATATCAACCCCCGGATTCGCGGTGATGTTCCGGCATTCGTTCCACGTATCGAACCGGGTGACGCCCCACGTCCCCGTCCAGTCTTCGTTCGCGCTTTTCGAGATGATAAAGCGGTCGTAGGTGAACGTGTTGTTGGCGGAAACCGTGGTGTCGCAGTCGTTGCCCGTGATGATCGTCCACGCGGTTTGCGGGAACACCTGCGCGAGATGTGCCTCGTCATAGTACGCGCCGTCCGCATTCAGGTCGCCCGCGATAAGCGCGTCGTTCTCCTGCCATAGCCGGGTGAAGTGCCGGGCGGCTTCGGGAAGGCTCGCGATTTCTTTCGTGGTTTGCGTGGTCGTCTCGTCGGGCTTGATGTGGCAGTTGACGACGATAAAATCGAATCCGGCGGTCTTGAAATACGCCGCCATCGGAGGCCGCTCAAACGTCTTCGTCTCGTCGGGGTACACGGCCGTTGCGACAAGGGTCACGCGGTCTTTGTTGTACACGAAGATAACGTTTTCCCGGTAGAAAGCGTTCCGTCCTTGGGCCGGGCCCAGTACGAAGCCCCTGTTCGCGCCCGTCAATCCGGCAAATTCCCGCACAGCCGCCTCACTCACTCCAAGCCCTTCCTGGAGCGCGGCAATGTCGGCGTCGCGCAACAGGGAGGCCATAAACCCGGCGACTTTCCGGTTGGCGGCTTTCGCGTCGTCAAAGCGGCGCAGGTTGAACGAAACAATCTTCACCGGCCCGGCAGCAGATTCAGGCGCGGGGGTAAAGGTACAGGATGCGGCGCACATTGCGGCGCAAACTGCGGCGGCGGCACACACGAAAATCATCGAGCGTTTTATCGGTCGTTTCATGGCAATACTCCTTTGGGGATTTTCTCCCCGGTAATATTATGGCGTTGTGAGCTGGATTGCTTTAGTCAAACGGGAAAAAAACGTGAAAAAAAGGTAATTATTCAGATGTTGTCGTGATTGGGGGCATCACGAAAGGCCGTCTCGTCTGGATTGCTTCATCAACGGCAACTGTGTTGCCGCGGGTTCGCAATGACGTGGGGCCGCTCGCTAAACGGTACCCGCCCAAAGGAGGCGCGCTGTTTGATGCGGCTTTCCCCGTTGGTTGCTGCTTCCTAAACAGTCCCCGCCCAGAGGCGTGCTCGGCGGTGTTGCCATAGTGGTTCTCCTTGTAAAATAGCAAGTCATGGGATAGGGGCGTGATGTCTTTCGCGTGGGGGACCACTGCGGCAGGAAGCACGGCGCTGCGGTTTTTCCACGGGATTTTTCACTTCACGGCGGTTTCCATGATGATGTCGAAGGTTTTCTGCGCGGTAACGTCCCACCGGAAGTCTTTGGCGCGTTTGAGGCCGGCTTTGATAAGGTGTTTTCGCACTTTTCCGTCTTCGGCGAGGGTAACCATGCGGTCGGCCATGTCTTCGGGGCTTTCGGGGTCAAAGAACAACGCCGCATCGCCTGCTGTTTCCGGCAATGACGCGGCCCGCGCACAGGCAACCGGCACACCGGAGGCCATCGCCTCGATAACGCCCCGGCCAAAGCCTTCATACTTGGAGGGATAGACCACCATGTCGGCCCCGGCGGTAAGGGCGGGGAGACTTTTTGCGGGGAAAGCGCCGGGGAAAAAAATGTCGGCGCGGTGTTTCGAGACGGAGGCGGCTTCCTTGATCTTGTCCGCGCCGTGGGCATTGGCCCCGGCAAGAATCAGGCGGTGCGGGAAATGGGTGCGCTCCCGGAAAATGTCGTAGGCTTTGATGAGATTGAGGTGGTTTTTGACCGGATGATCGAGGCGCGACGTATAGAGAATGTACGGACGGCGGAATGAAAAAGGCTGGAACAGCAGGGTTTCGTCGGGCTGGTATTCACGCGGGTAAAAACTTTCAAAATCAACGCCGTTGGGCACCACTTCGATGCGGGTAGCCCTGACTTTCGCAATCTCGATCAACTCGTTCTTGACCCATTCGCTCACCGCGATGACCCGATCCAAGCGGCGGAGGGCGTTGGGCAAGGCCATGCGGATGAGACCCAGATGTTCGCGGGTCTTTCTCGTCCCCCAGTACGCTGCCATGTCGTGTACGGTACCGATTGTCGCGCATGGAGAAAATCCCGGCACCTCGCAGTGGGCGGCGGGAAAAAAACAGGCGTTAAAGTTGAAAATTCGGGCAAATTCGGGATATTTCAGAAAATGCCACACCTGCCTCGCCGTATTCCCCTTGAATTTACAACGGGCCACATACTCACAGCCGCCCAACTTTTCGCTCACATCGTTATAGGTAAACTTGTCGTCCTCCCAGCCGAAAAGCGTATACCTTGTCTCGGTGGCGGGCAAACGCCTGAGTATCTCTCTTAGATACGAGCCCGCTCCCGATGAACCGCCCTCACAGGCGAACGTATCAATGCCTATCTTCATAGTACAACTCCGCTTTCGGGAACTCCGCCGGGGAAAGGAAAAGGAATAATCGAAAATGGAGAATGCGAATTTTGGAGATCATGCGTTTCACTCCCTTATTTTTCCCTTCTCCCTATTCCATTTTCAATTCCCCTGAGAGGGAAGCCCCATCTTTGCGACGGCTCGGTTCTCGCTGAAACAGAACCCCGTAGCCGCCAAACTCGCGCTACTATAACACTGATAACACCAACTTAAGCACGTCAACCGCCGCCGCTTCTCGGATTGTTGCGCGGTCGCCCTCGTAACAAAAATGCTCAACACGGACGCGGGGGCTGACGTTGCCGCTCATGCCGTGGCTGACGCCGTTTTCCCGGACCGCTACCGCCATCCAGACCGTCCCCACCGGAGTTCCCCGGTCATCGCCATCTGGACCGGCAAGCCCCGTCACCGAAGCGGCGAGACTCGCGCCGCTCTTTTCCAGCGCCCCTTCCGCCATCATGCGGGCCGTCTCGCCGGATACCACACCGTACCGTTCAACCATCGTCCGGTCAATCCCCAGCATCGCCGCCTTAGCCTCGACACGGTAACTGACAAAACTTCCCCAAAAAACATTCGACGCTCCGGGGACACACGCGATACTGTCCGCCACGAGCCCGGCGGTACACGATTCCGCGAGGGCCAGCGTCAGCCCCTTTTCCCGGAGGAGGCGCACAACGTCGCCCGCTGCCTCAGCCCTGCAACGCATCCTTTATCTCATCCTGCGAATGAGAAAAAATGTCGACATCCTTCTCCGCATCGACCATCGAGCATTGCCCCTCAAAAAGAACCCCGTCCGCGATACGCAGCCTCCGCGCACTGATGTCGCCTGAAACCTCCGCGCCGGTAAAGAGATCCACCTTGTCCTCGGCAAAGATACTCCCCGACACCCGGCCCAACACCAAAAGAGACGAGACGTTAATGTTATCGGCCTCCACCACCGCGCCTTTGTCCACGGTCAACTCTCCCGTCGCGTCGATGGTGCCGGTAAACTTACCCTGTATGCAGACCGGCTTCGTGAACCGCAACACCCCGTTAAACACGGCGGTCTTTGCGAGAACGACCGGGCCGGGATTTTTATTCTTTCCTTCCATAATATGTATCACATCCCATACGTCACGTCCCATACAATATATCACATCCCTTCGCCATTTTCAAACACCGAGATCGCAATCTCGCTCTTCTTGAGTTCGTCCCATTTGTGTACCGTCTTGTCGATACGAGCGTCAAGAGCCGCCGCATCGGACCGGACCGTACCAATCTTCTCGCGGATAAAGCCGATGATTGGCGGTAGCGTCTCTTCGTTGATCACGTCTTTTTGCGTAAGCGCAATCGCCTCATCAAGATTGTCAATATTCTTCAGAAACTGCGCGATAGCCTCTTTGAGGTCGGCGTAAAGCGTCTCGGCAAGAGAGAGCCGTGACTCACGGGCGATGAGCTGGTTAAAAAGCTCCCGCGTCCGCAAGAGCGAACGGATGCGGGCAAACACTTCGGGAAAACTGAACGGGCTGTTGATATACTCCTCCGCGCCCTGTTCAAAGGCGTTCACCTTGTCCTTCACGTCGGTGATGTCCGACAAGAGAACAACCGGGATCATCTTTAAGGACTCCTCTCCCTTGACCCTCGACAAAACCTCCCAGCCCGACAGTCGGGGCAGAATCGCGCTCACCATAACAAGGTCAGGCACCGTTCTCCTGATTTTCTCAAGCGCGCTCTGTCCGTCCGCAGCAGTCTCGACATCATAACCCAGATTCTCAAACATCACCGAGAAAAAATCGCGCTTTTCCGCGTCTGTGGCCACAAGAATCTTTTTCTGCTTTTCCATTATGCCTTATTATAGAACGCAACGCCGCGAATGACAAGGCCCCGCATTGCCTCATGCATAGGAATCCGGCGGGCGTTTCGGAAGACCTGTTGCTTGAGAGCCTGTTCAAAATCTCAGCAAAAAGGGGGAACGGCAACAGGTTGCCGCGTCTCCCACTGTCAACAACTTAAGCCAATGGAATATAAGAGTGGTCAACGGATCACACAGATTTTTAGTTTTTTTGTCCGCGAATGTACGCGAATGTGCGCCATACATGGCGTTGCGAATACGC
>JAISZQ010000236.1 GCA_031269165.1 Spirochaetaceae bacterium | reverse complement strand
TGTTACTTTCCGGTAGATCTCAATTTCAGATACATGTACCGCGAGTTCGCCCAGTTCGGGACCGGATCGGTGTACGGGTCATTAATATCGGGATAGCCGGTCCAGTAATATTCGTCCATCACGGTGAACACGTTGTTGGAACAGATGGGAATCTCGAACATATCATCCAGCGCTACTTTTAGCCACTGCTGGCCAAGTTCAACGCTTTTTTGGATGTCGTCCATGCTGACCTGATTCATCTGTTCGACAATCCGGTCTGTAGCGGGACTCTTCCAGCGGCCGGTATTTCTTCCGGCCTGTTCCTGCCCGATAGGCGCATACTGGTTGGAATGGAAAAACGGAAGGAAATACGACAGATCGGGATGACCGCCCCAGGTTTCAATGTTCCACTGGAGATACACGTCAAAATCGCCCGGCCGGGTATAGATACCAAAGTCCGAAGAGACGTTCAGTGACGCGTCAATACCGAACTCTTTCCAACATTCCACCACCATAGCGGCCAAACGATTCTGGCTCGGTTCACTGTCGGTCTGCCCTACAACGGAAATTTTGAAGGGTTTGCCGTCCGCGAATTCCCAAACGCCCCGGGCATTCTTCCGCATACCGCCTTTCCGCATCAGCTTTTCCGCAGCGGCAAGATCGTACTTCCACCAGCCCGCGCCGACGTATTTCTTGATGTCCCCCTGATTGGTAGGAACCATGTCGCCCAGGGACTTGCGGGCTTCGTTGGCGATGTTAATCGCCGCCTCCGTGTTATAGGGCTTAAATCTCGAGCCGTCCCCCAAGTCCAGGGTATAGTCCACGAGGTATTGCTCCAAGGGAGCGTGGTAGTATTGGGGATACATACCGGTCGGCGGTACGGCCAGAGCCGAGATGGTCATGGCCCCCCGGTAACTGGAAATAGCCAAGCGGGTAATATCCAGGGACAAAGCCAGGGCCCAGCGGACGTCTTTATTGTTGAGCCCGGGCCTTTCGGTGTTAATCACACAGGCCACCTGAGTCGGATCCGGATGCCCCCAGGGGAAGGTGGGGAACCAGGTCTTGGAGGTGGGGTTGTTGCGCTTGAGGGTGATGACCCCTTCCACCGCCATATCGTGGATCACGTCAAGCTGATGCTGCTGCTGGGACATAACCTTAACATCGCTGGTACCGGCGGCTATATACATGGCGTATTTCGGCGCCCGTTCAAGGCTCCCGAGGCGGCCCAGGGTAGTCCTCTGCCAGTCGCTTCTTTTTTCCCACAGATACCAGTTGCCCTGGGGGTCAAAGTCTTTCAGGGTATAGGGCCCGAGGGAAACGGGGGGATTAAACTTAAAGGTTGTAATATCGGCCTGTTTCTCGAAGATATGTTTCGGCATGATAAAACAGGCGCCCCAACGGATAAGGAAGTTGGTGTGAAACCGGGAATTAGACTCCTTGAGGTAAATTTTTACTTCATAGGTATTGACCTTCTCTACACGGCTCACATAGGCGTTGAACGGCGCGGTATACGCCATTCCGGGGGTCTTCATCTGGGCCTCAATCGTATAAATAAGGTCGTCGGCGGTAAACTCAACCCCATCGCTCCAGTAAATCCCGCTCCGCAGTTTCACCGTCATCTGGGTAAAGTCGCTGTTATAAAGGGGATTTTCCGCTGCCAGGGCGTTTTCCCATACCCCGCTCACCCCGGCATCAGGGTCGATGTACCACAACGCGTCAAGGGCAATCTGCTGGAAACCGCTCATATAGCTCGTGTTCCAGCCGCTCCAACGGTTAAAATAATCCGGCGGGTTCGCCCTCCCCCCGGGGTTCTCGAGAATGATGGTCTCATTCCGGGGTACGTTGGCACCCGGGATCATCTGGACGCCGGACGGGACCCCCCCCCCCTGCCCCACCACTTCTTTGACCGCCTGAAAATACCATTCCTGCCGCAACCAGCAAGAACACCGACACTGCAAACCATTTTTGCATGACTTTCATTTTTTCCTCCAAATGAAAAAATTTTGTGTGAACGTTCGTGATACGTGTTCGTCCACGTTACGCTAACATAGTTATACTATCACGGCTTTTTTTCGCTGTCAAGTACTTTTTTCAATTTTTAGCGATTTTTTCGCGTTTTTTTCCATTTTTGAAGAACATTCCGTGAACCGCGAAGGCCGCGCGCGCGATAGCAGGTTGCTTGGACGAAAAACATGGATAAAGGGGGCTGTTCCAAAACCTCACGTTTTGGAACAGGCTCACCTCTCACCCTGTCCCCCCGTCATTGCGAGCGAGCGGCACATTGCCGGATGAAGCAATCCAGCGGAGAATGCCCTCGTCTGGATTGCTTCGTCGTCGGCTTGGCTACCGAAGGTAGCATGCCTCCTCCTCGCAATGACGGCTTGCCACACTCCTCACAATGACGGCCCGCTCCATTCCGGCAGTGGCGGCCTTTCCGCATAAAAAAAGCCCTCTGCCGTAAGAAAGATGAAAAAAACCACCGGCAGAGGGCAGAGAAGTTATTCTTCGCGTCACGAGCGCGGCTTTCCCAGACGGATCACGTTCCACGATGCCGGAGGCAGGGTCGCCCGTAACGTGCCGCCGTCGAGGGTTCCGGGGGCCGCTCTTTCCGGCCGGACCGTCTCTTTCCCGGCGGAATTGACCGCTTGCAAGTCCGGGTTATGCAGGGTGCTGTGCTCGATGAAGCGGTAACCTTCAAAACCGTGGATGCCGGCCTCCAACGCAAGGCTTTCTGTAAGGTTCCGGTTGACCGCGAATATGGTAAGGGCCTCTCCCGCCTCGTCGTGGACCGCCACGGTTTCCAAGTAGGGAATGTCCGTATATTCGCGGGAATCATAGGCATCCACTCGCACCGGGCAACGGAGAACAGTCCCCCGGCCGTACTGCGAGGCGTGCATGAAGGGGTAGAAGATGCTCTGCCGCCAGGCCTTGCCGCCGGTTTCGGTCATGATGGGGGCAATCACGTTGACCAGTTGGGCCAGGCAAGCGACCTTTACCCGGTCGGCGTTTTTGAGCAGCGTTATGAGCATACAGCCCACGACCAGGGCGTCTTCCATCGTGTAGATGTCCTCAAGCTGGGGCGGCGCGACCGTCCACTTCTCAATGGCTTTGTCCGCGTCGTTGCTGTGGAACCAGACGTTCCACTCGTCAAAAGAAAGATGCACGGTTTTCTTGCTCCGCTTCCGCGCCTTCGCCAGATCGCAGATCCCCGTTACCGTTTTGATAAAGGAATCCATCTCAAGGCTCTTGCCGAGGAAGTTGGGGGTGTCGTTATCCCGGTTGTCAAAGTAAAGGTGCAATGACACATAATCCGCGTAATCGTACACATGATCAAGCACTTCGGACTCCCAACTGCCAAAGGTGGGCATTCGGGAGTTGGAACTGCCACAGGCCACGAGCTCGATGGAGGGGTCCGTCCACTTCATCACCTTGGCGGCCTCTGCGGCAATCCTGCCGTACTCGGTGGCGGTACGGTGGCATATCTGCCAGGGGCCGTCCATCTCGTTCCCCAGACACCAGAGTTTGATGTTGTGCGGGGCCGCAAAGCCGTGGTTCCGCCTGCGATCGCTCCACGCCGTGCCTTGGGGAAAGTTGCAGTACTCAACGAGGTTTCGGGCCGCGTCGGGGCCCCGTGTCCCCAAGTTGACCGCCATCATGACATCAGTCCCCGCCCGGCGAGCCCACTGGACAAATTCGTTGGTTCCCATCTTGTTGGGCTCCAGGGTCATCCACGCCAAATCCTGGCGTACCGGACGGTTGTCCACACGCCCAATCCCGTCTTCCCAGTTGTAGCCGGAAACAAAATTGCCGCCGGGGTAGCGCACGATAGGAACACCCAGTTCCCGCACCAAGCCGATCACGTCCTTGCGGAATCCGGCTTCATCGGCTTCGGGATGCCCCGGCTCGTAGATGCCGCCGTAAACCGCCCGGCCCAGATGCTCGATAAAAGACCCGTAGATCCGCTTGTCCACTTCACCGATGGAAAATTCCCGATGAACCGTTACTTTTCCCTTCATATAAAACTCCTTGTGTCCGGACTTTCTTCGCCCGGAATAGTATCCATTATTATAGCACTTGTTTCAACGCCGCCACCTGCCGTGGAGGCCCTTGGGCGGGTTGTGAGGAGAGGGACTATCGGGCCCCCTACGGGTGCAGAACGCATCCTAGTAAAGGGGGAAGTCTCCCCCTCGCTCCAGACCGCCGCTTCGCTTAGGGTCTTACGCTACCCCCTCTACGGGGGAGTTCCCCCGTAACGCCCCCCGCCACCTGCCCTAAACTTGACCCACAAATTTTTTTGATTCATGCTATAAATACCTTAAACGTAAAAACACTTCTGGGAGGGGAATATGGGAAACGAGAAAAGTTTTGATATGGCGAAAGAATTTGAGG
>JAISZQ010000213.1 GCA_031269165.1 Spirochaetaceae bacterium | reverse complement strand
GAGGAACGGCTGCGGCAGGTTGTGGACCTGGTAAACAACCGTCCGCGCAAGTGTCTGGGCTGGCTCTCTCCGGTTGAGTTCGCCTCAAACTGTTGCACTTGACTTTGTATTTTACCCTGCCCCAAGCGGACGGGGACAGTCTTCAGCCGCAATATTTGCGCGAAAACCGTCTCTCCAACGCCTTCTTTTCCGTTTTTCTCCGCAGTGCGCCGCATTTATCCGTATTTCCCCGCTCCGGCACACCGGAAACACCCCGAAATTTGCTTCTTTTTGGCCTTTTTCCCAGCGGCGCGGGCAGACCTCTCCCGAGGCCGTCTTTGGACGGAACGCTTGAGGCTTGCTGGAACTCCTTTTTGGGTCGTAAACGGGGCTGTTAGCCGGGCGGAAACACGGAGGAAAACGTGAATTGGGGCGAAAATGGCGCTTCCGAGCCCAATCCGGCCTGGCGGGGGCTGCCCCAAGATAACTTGTAGACCATCCCCGCCGGTACCGGCTTGCTCGCCTCCGCCACGACCGTATCCCAGTCCACCTCTTTCGCCCACTCAGGCGGCTCCCCCGCCAGGATCTCCGACCAGTACCGGTCCCCCCAGACGTGTCCGGTTCGTCCCGTGCGGAAGTTGAACCGCACCGAGAACGTCTGCTTCATCCACTGCATGATCTTGGGCAGTTTGAACCCGTCGGCGGGCTTGATGTAGAACGAGAGCGTACAACCCTCGATTTTAAGCCCGCGCATTTCGAAACGAAAGCGCCCTTTCGCCTCGATGAGCACGCGGCAGAAAAGCACCGCCGTCCACCACATCGGGAACAAGGGCTCGCTGATGTTAATCCCGGTACGAACCTCGTACCAGACATCTTCTGCTAATTGTCTTTTTTGTCTCATATATATAGCCTCCGGCTATATATATGCAGTTGCCAGCCGTCCTGCTTTAGTCAAACGGGAAAAAAGCAAGAAAAAGGCGAAAAATGTTTCGGTTTTGAGACAGGCTCGGTGCATTGCAGTTTCTGATGTCTAAAGTCCTTCGCTAAAGCCGGGCTAAAACCTCATAAAGTTTGGCTTTAGCCCCAGAAACTACTGTTTTTAAAGGTTGCTGTTTCAAAACCCCACGGGACGTAAGCCTCCGCCGTGATTCGGGAGCGGGGCATCCGTTAGGATGCCTTCGGGGGTGGTACCCTACAGCCCTCAGCGTCCTACTTCGGACTTCCATGCCGGGGCGTACTCAGTAATGCGTCCCTCCGTGGACGCCTGGGAAGCGCCCACCAAACCTACGCTTGCGTAGGTCACCATGCGCCGCATGGTTTTGCCCCCCGTTGAAGGGGGTAGCGAAGGACCCTAAGCGCAAGCGGCGGGCCGTAGCGAAGGGGGAGACGCGGCAAATTGCCGTTCCCCCTTTTTGCTTACATTTTTGAACAGACGCTTCTATCTCTTCCGTTGTGGAGGCTAGCCCGCTTACACAATAACCGTGATGCCTAAGGCTTTCAGTTTTTTTACATAATCATCGGGGATGTTTTCGTCGGTGATGAGATAGTGGATGTTGTTTAGGCAGTTCAACGAGGCGAAGTATATTTTTTCGATCTTGCTCGAATCCGCGAGGAGAAAAACCGTCTTTGCGGAGTTGATCATCGCCTGTTTGAGGGGTATGTCCGAGATGCCCGGATAGGTGAGGCCGGCGGTGAGGGAAAAGCCGCCTGTGGCGAGGAAGAGTTTTTCGACATATATGTCCTTGAATATGGCCGCCGCTTTTTCGCCGGTAACGGAGAGGGTCGGCACCTTGAGTTCCCCACCGGCAAGCATGATGTGATTGGTGGGTTCCGCGCCGAGGATAAGGGTGATGTTGATCGCCGAGGTGATGACGTTCAGGTTTTTCCGGCTGATGATGCATTTGGCAAGTTCCGTTAGCGTGCTACCGGAATCGAGAATGATGCTGTCGCCGGATTTGATGAATTCGGCGGCCTTCGCGCCGATTCGCCGCTTTTCTTCCATATATTCTGTGTGCTCCAGCGTCAACTTGCCGGTAAAAGAAGAAAAGTCCGCTATGAAAGCGCCGCCGTGCTGCCGGGTGATAGAATGGGTTTTTTCAAGTGTTTCCAGATCCTGACGAATCGTCGGCTCCGACACCTTGAAGAGGGCGCTTAACTCCTGTACCCGGCAACTGCCGTTTTCCCGCAGCAATGCCAGAATTTTTTCCCGCCTTTGTTCCTGAAACATTACTCTAGCATAACAAATTTACGTGAGTTTTACCAGATCGTCTATGGCGCGGATTATCCCGGCGGCGTCAAGGCCGAAAACGTGTTTATTGAAGGCGGTCGGGGCGTTTTTTGTGTAACTTCCCTCCGGGATGCCGAGCCGCAGAAGCCGCGCGTTGAGGCCCTTGTCCGCGATCATCTCGGCGATAAGACTGCCGCAGCCGCCGTGGGTCGAATGTTGCTCCACAGTCAGGACGCGCCCCGTTTTCCGTACGGAATCCGCGAGCCTGTCCCCAACAAAGGGTCGGATGGAACTGAGCGCGAACACGTCCATCGTGAAACGGCCTTTGAGCGCGGCCACTGCTTCGAGGGCGTCGTGAACGGCGGTTCCCAGGCATATAACGGTGAGGTCGTTTCCGGCGGCGGCCTGTATCGGGTTTCCCGGCGTCCAGCGGGTATCTTCGCCCGCAACGTCCGTGATGTCCGTGATGTCCGGGAAGCGGCCGGAATTGAGGCTCATGTAGAAGGGGCCCCGCATCCGGGCAGCGTATTCGGTCATGCGGGCGCATTCCCGGCCGTCGCAAGGGGCAAAAATCGTAAGCGGCGGACAGCCGCGCATCACGCTGATGTCGTTTACCTCGTGATGGGTTATTCCGTCAAGGCCGTAACTGAAACCGGCGTGCATTCCGTTCAGTTTGACGTTGGCCTGTGAATAGCCCACGTCAACCTTGATTTGCTCGGCGGAACGGCTGATGAGGAAGGGTGCGGCGTTTCCGGTGAAGGGGATGAAGTCCATGTTGGCAAGGCCGGCCGCCACACCGACAAGGTTCTGTTCGGCAATGCCCACGTTTACCACCGATTCGGGGAAACGGGCGAGAAAGGGTTTGACTTTGCTGGTACTTACCGAATCGCTCACCAAATAGACGATGTTGAGCCCCTCGTCTTTAAGGCGGATGAGGGTTTCGATCTGTTTTTCCCGAAGATCCGTTTCGTTGTTTGTGTTGCTCATGACGCAATCTCCAGCAGGGCTTTTTCACATTCTTCGTCCGTGGGGATACGGTGGTGCCATTCGGGGACGTTCTCCATAAACGACACGCCCTTTCCCTTGACCGTTTTGGCGATGACGGCATGGGGAACGCCGCCTTCGTAGTCCAGCGTATCGAGCAGGGCGGCGACTTTTTCGGCGTCGTTACCGTCAACGTGGCGGGTGTCGAAGCCGAAGGCCCGTAGTTTGTCTTCCAGCGGCTCGATGCCCAAGGTGTCCCGCACCGGGGCGACGAGTTGGAGGCCGTTATTATCGATGATCCAGACGAGGTTCCCCAGCCTGAAATGCGCGGCGGTCATTGCCGCTTCCCAGTTGCTTCCCTCCTGAAGTTCCCCGTCCCCGGTGAGGACAAAGACCCGGCAGGGACGATGGGCTTTTTTCGCGCCCAGCGCCATCCCCACGGCAATCGAAAAGCCGTGCCCCAAGGCTCCGGTGTTGGCCTCGACCCCCGGCACATGGTTGGTCGGGTGGATGGTGAGCGGACACTGTTCACTCAGGTATTCGTCGAGCCAGGATGCGGGGAAAAAGCCCGCTGTAGCCAGCACGCAGTAAAGCCCCTCGGAAGCGTGGCCCTTGCTCAGCACAAAGCGGTCCCGGTCGGGATCGTCCCTGTTGTCCGGGGAAAGCCGCAGGGTATGGAAGAAGAGCGCGGTGAGGATGTCCGCCTCGGAAAGGGACGCCCCCAAATGCCCGCCTCGCGCGCGGGTGACCATGCGCAGGATCATCCGCCTGATGTCGTTTGCCTTGTTTTGAAGATTCATATTTTGTTCCTTCACGATTATTTTACCAAGAGCACGGAAAAAGCGCAAGCACTCAAAAATAATAAAAAATCTTCGAAAATTCATATCGTTTCTATTGATAAGTTTTCGAAAGTAATAAGAAGCTGTTTCAAAACTTGAGGTTTTGAAACGGGTTCCCGTTTCCGTAATGAGGTTAACGGGGGGTTGCGGCGGTTTTTCGGTTCCATAATGGAGAATCGCATCACGCCCCCTGTTTTTGGACGCCAGTTAGAATAATTTCGAGGTACTGTGATGGCTTGACCGGAGGACGGGATTGAGATATAACAAGGGTGTGTTTTTAGGAGGCAGAACGATATGTCAGAATTGATAGTTGGTTCCGTTATAGCGTTGCTGGGGATTGGGTTGGGGCAGTTTAACGTATGGAACGAACGAAAACGGTCGCAAGCCTTTGTTGAGCGGGAACGTGCGGCGGCGCAAGCCTTTGTCGAACGGGAAAGCGCGGCGGCACAAGCCTTTGCCGAGCGGGAAGGCCGTAAAGCCTTTTTGGCCGGCGTGATTATGGACACGCCAATCCCCCGCGAAAACCGCGTTCCCTTTTACGAGGAATACATCTCTTTGGGCGGTCATGGTCCTGTCCTGAAACTTTGGGCAGCGGGAAAGTGAACGGCACCGTCTTTGGCGGGCGGCTTTGTGACGGGTTCTGCCAACTCCGTTGGCGATTGTTATTCCGCGCAACCTTGAAGGTGTCCGCAGTGCGAGGGCGCAAAAAAATAGCGCATAGCAGGATGGTATTCGTCCCTACAGGGCGGAGCTACAGAAAACCGCAGTCGGGATTGCGCCCTTTGTGCGGTTTTTTATGGCTTGACCGAAGGACGGGATTGAGATATAATAGAAGGGTGGGTTTTTAGGAGGCAGAACGATATGTTAGAATTGGTAGTTGGTTCCGTTATAGCCTTGCTGGGGATTGGGTTGGGGCAGTTTAACGTATGGAATGAACGAAAACGGTCGCAAGCCTTTGTTGAGCGGGAAAGCCGCAAAGCCTTTTTAGCGGGCGTGATTATGGACACTTCAATCCCCCGCGAAAACCGCGTTCCCTTTTACGAGGAATATATCTCTTTGGGCGGCAATGGTCCTGTCCTGAAACTTTGGGCAGCGGGAAAGTGAACGGCACCGTCCTTGGCGGGCGGACGGACTTATGCAAATTTTCTCGTTTTACCCATAAGCCGCTCATTATTGTTTAACCGCCCCGGTCATGCCTTCTACAAAGTGCCGCTCCTTTCTCAATAGAATTTATGAGGGCAGGGTTACGGCGATTTTACGGCACTTCTTCCGGCGGTATAGTATCGGAAACGGATTTTCCGCGCGCAATGGCAAGATATTTGTACAGCGTGTATTTTGAAATAGCAAGAAATTTACAAGCCTCGTCCCCGGCGCGGGTTATCAGAAAAAAACCCTTGCTGTCAAGGAAGCGTATCACTTCAATTCTGTCTTCTTTGGTCATTTCGGCGGCGGGCTTATCAACAATGGCTCTGCTCTGCCTGATAAAATACTCGAACAATTCTTCCACATTGTTGGCAAACACCTCTTCAACGCTTCTATCCGGGGGGATCATCGCTATCTCGCCCAGGGTTTCGCGCATCTCGACCATTCGCGTTATGTCGGTATTGATGCAGAGCGAGCCTATGACCCGGCCTTCACCATTCCGAAAATAGAGCGTGGATGAACGCAGCATACGGCCGTCCGTCGTTTTGTTGAAGTAATTGTAGATGTCGCCGTTGGTATTGGGCGGGTTACGCAAAACTTCAAGCCCCAGATTCGTGCCGCCGTCTCCCACCTTGCGCCCGGTAACCTGGTTGTTTTCGATGGCGACTATGGTGTGGCGGTAATCTTTCGATAGATCGTGAAGCACCACTTCCGTATTGCCGCCGAACTGGGCCGCCAGCATCTGCACGAGGCGTTTAAGGTTGTTCATTTCATCGTTAATGTTGTGCATAAAAACCCCTTTTCATTTCACGCAATAATTCAAGGCATCCGGCTCCGAATATTTCAGTTCCGAAGTGTCCCGCATCCCGCATCATGGAAACGCCCTCCTTCAGGCTTTCAGGCCGCTGGTGGAGATACCCTGTACAAAATAACGCTGAAAGAACAAGAAGAAAAGCACAACAGGGGTTACAAAAATCAACGCGGCCGCCATGAGCAACGCCCAGTCCACCGAATAGAGACTTAAAAACTGCTGCATCCCCAGAGACAGGGTAAGTTTGTCGGGCTTACTGATGTAGATGAGGGGAGCCAGGTAATCGCTCCATGCGTCAATAAAGGAATAAATGCCGATAGTAGTCAGCACCGGTTTACACAGAGGCAGGGCGATAAACAGGTATCGTTGGAATTCATTGGCCCCATCTATGCGGGCGGCCTCCATCAGGGAATTGGGCAACCCCGCAAAAAACTGCCGTACGATGATGATATAAAACGCCTTGCCGAAAAACATGGGCAGTATGAGGGGGACATAGGTATTGGTAAGGTGCAGTTTTGAATAGATCCGGTACAGGGGAATCATCGTTACGGTGAAGGGGATCATCATGGTAGCCATGAGCAACCCCGAAATGATCTTGCTCCCCTTCCACGGTATTTTTGCCAGAGAATAGGCAACCATCGGGCTTACTATAAGCTGTCCCACTATGGAAAACACCGTAATAAAGGCCGTATTTTTCATATACTGCCAATAGGGTATAGCGGCAACGGCATTGGGAAAGTTATCGAATATCACCTGCCGGGGAAAGAGCTTTACCGGCAAGGTAAAGGCATCCCGGTTGGTCTTAAAGGCCGTGGTTATCATGATCAGGAACGGGGAAAAGAAAATCAGTCCCAGCACCGCGACAAGCAAAAAAAACAACAGGGATTTTACCACGGCTTTGGCGTTTATCCTGTTCAGTAACAGCGTGTAATTCATCATTCTCCCCCCGCGTTAGACGTAATATCCCGGCTCACCTTGGTCATCAAAAAGGCAAGCAGGGCCACTATCAGAAAGAGCAGCCATGCCATAGCGGAGGCTTTGCCCATTTTGAGGTACACAAAGGCGTTGTGAAAAATATACAGGGGGTACATCAGAATGGAGTTCCCCGGCCCGCCGCTGGCATAACCCGCCCCGGCTCCCGCGCCGGTACTGGCGTTGGTGATAATGTAAACCTGCTGAAAATACTGAAAGGCGTTGATGAGGTTTAAGATAGCCTGGTACACCAGCACATGCGCAATGGACGGCAGGGTGATAAAGATAAATTTCCGTATCGGCCCCACCCCGTCCATTTCCGCAGATTCATAGTAACTGACCGGCACTTCTTCCAGGGCGGCCATACAGATGAGCATGGCGGTCCCGGTACACCAGGTTCCCATGAGCAACAACGCCGCCTTGGTATAGCGCATATCCATGAGCCATGCGGGCCCTTGAATTCCAACCCAGCGCAGTACGGTATTGATATACCCATAGGTGGGATCGAACATCCATATCCACACCATCGTAGCCGCAATAGCCGGAATAATGGAGGGAAGAAAGAACAGAGTCCGTACCACACCCCGAAAGCGGAATTTCTTTGTTACTACCGCCCCCAGCAACAACGCCACAAGCAGATTTGCCGGGGTAGAAACAAAGGCAATAAACAGGGTGTTCATCAGGCTTTTGAACACAAGCGGATCGCTCCATACGGAACGGTAATTCTCCAGCCCTATCCACCGGGGAGCGCTTACCGGATTAAAGGCGGTAAAACTGTAGTACAGGGACGCCGCCAGCGGATAGACGCTGAAACAGATAAAACCGATGATCCAGGGGAGGGCAAACAAAAAACCATTCCGGTTATTCCTCAAGACTTCTTCCGACAAACGCCTGTTTTTCATCTTGCCACTCCCTTGATCCCCCAGATCATCCCTCTACGGTTATTTCAGATTCCTAGCCCTGTTCGCCAGGGCTTCCATAGCCGCTTCGGGGGTCTGCTGTCCCGAATACACATAGTCCAGGTATTCGTTAAGCATGGAAACATATTCGCCAAAATCGCTAATCTGGGCGTACTGTATCCCTTTTTCTAGCTTGAGCGCCTCGATAAACTCAGGGAAACCGGGCTTGGCCAGAATATCCGGGTCCGTGTACAGGGACTTCAAGGCCGGCAGATTGCCCGTACCCACATCAATGATCTTCGCTCCCCCGGGCCCGGTAAGCCATTTGGCAAAATCCCATGCGCCCTCTTTCCGGGCGGCGGTAACGGGGATGAAGATAGAGTTGGTTTCAAAGCGGCTGGTACCCTGGAGTTCCGGGCGGGCCTTGGTGCCGGGTATCAGGGCGATGCCGTAATTAACGGTGGATTTGAACCCCGCCATCATCGTGGGCAACCACGAACCGTCCAGCCGGAAGAGTTGCTTCCCCGCGAAGAACATATCTTGTTCGGTGTATCGGTTGGTATTGGCGGTAGCCACGAAAGCCTGGACCTTCTCTATGCCGTACAGATTCCGGTACCGCACATTGTAGGTCAAACTGTCAATGACCCCCCGATCTTGGGGAGTAAGGGTCTTCCCGTCCTGAGACCACCAACGTCCGCCAAAGGCGTAGATCAGTTCCTGCCGGGCCGAGGCCAGGGGGAAGAGGGGATACCCCAAAATGTCAATATTTCCCGACGCATCCAGCTTCGTGGCGGCCACTGCCATCTCGTACATCTCCTCCACAGTCTTGGGCGGCTCGGAGAAACCGGCGGCCTTGAGAAGGTCTTTGTTATAAAAGAGCTGGATCGTGTACCCGGTCAAGGGCAAGGCCCAGACCTCGCCCTTTACGGTGTTGGCCTCTATAGCCTTATTGGAATAGATGGTCAGATCAAACTTTTCCTTGTCAATAAACGGCTTGAGGCTGGACAGAAGGCCGTTAGCCTGATAGGAAACGATCTGGGAGTTCGAGCCCTGAACCACATCCGGGGCTTCGTTGCCGGCCATGGCAACGATCAGTTTTTGTTGATCGTTGACGCTTAACCCCTCCACCCGGTAGGCGCTCTGGGACGCGTTGTAGGCGGCAATGGCCTTTTCGTATACCAAGGCCTCCTCCCCGGTATTGTTGTACCAGAAAGTAACCGTCTGCGGCCCTCCGGCATCCGCCTCCTGCCGCTTTCCCCCGCCATAGGCGTTAAAGCCCGCCAATAATACCGCCAGTAGCAAAGAACAAAGTAATTTTTTCATCACTGTATATCCTCCAAAATAGATTTTACAGGCATAACCCATGAAAATCAAAAAATCTTTTTGTTTTTTTGTCTATCAATAATTAGCCTGTCTTACAATCATTGTACATCACAAAGAAAATTATGTCAAGTAAAAGATTGTTTTTTTTGTCAAAAAATATTTTTTTTCTGTCAAAGCAGTGGTTTTACGCTCGAACGCTGCTTTGCTTATCCCCGCCTGAGCACGCCGGCGTTCCGGCAGAGCAGTTTTCCATCCCGGTAGACGGTCTTCCCATTGATGATGGCGTAATCAAGGCCGGTTGCAAGTCTCGCCGGGTTAAGGTAGTCCGCGTTGTCCCTGAAATTCGCCGGATCGAAAACGAGGATGTCCGCCCGGTAGCCCGGCAACAAAAGCCCTCTGTCGCCGAGGTCCACTCTTTGGGCACCCTGCATGGTCATTTTGCGTATAGCCTGAGCAAGATCGAGAACACCGCGTTCCCGCACAAAATCCCGTAGGAAACGCGGGAAGGAGCCATAGAGACGGGGGTGCGGATTCTTCATGTTGCCGTACAGCGAGTCCGAAATAAGCGATGAGTAGGGTAGGCGGGCTACCGTGTCAATGTCTTCGGCGGACATACTCTGATTTATGATCGCTACCTTGCCCCGCTCGGTGTACATGAGCCGCGCCACCATTTCAGCCTCGTCACGAAAGCCGTACTCCTTCGCGCAGACACTCACAGACTTCCCCAAGAATTTGCGGTTTTCTTCCAAATTTACGGAGCTGATGATCGTTCTGTCCCAGCCTATCGTTTTTGACAGATTGTCCCAATCCGGCTCGCCGGAGGCCAGGAGTTCCCGCATCCGCTCCACGTTTTCCTGTTTGTTAAGCCCTTCGATAGCCTTGTCCACCCCCATGGCGAGATAACCGGGCGGCAACATCTGCATCATCGTTGAAGAACCGCAGTCGTAGGGGTAAAAATCGACCGTTATGTCCGTGCCGCGTTCGCGTTCCGCTTCGATAGTTTCTATCGCGCGGTGAAGGACATCGTGCCATGCCAACGTTCCGGCGGCCTTGAAGTGGCTTATCTCCAGCGGAACCTCCGCTTTTTTGGCGATAGTTATCACTTCCTCGACCGCCTTTACAAGGTGCTCGGTCTCCCAGCGCATGTGGGTACAGAGTATGCCCCCGCCGCCCTTCATCACGCTTGCCAGAGCCGCGATCTCATCGGTGCTGCTGTACAGTTCCGGCACGTACATAAGCCCTATCGACATCCCGTAAGCGCCTGAGTCAAGCGCGTCCCGCAAGAGGCCGCGAGCCGCATCCATCTCGGCGGCGGTAAACGGTGAAGGGTCAAAGCCTTTTACCGCTATGCGGATCGCGCCCATGCCGGCAAAAAAGCCCATGTTTACCGGCAACGGCACGGCGGCCTCAAGGCGTCCAACATACGCGCGGTGTGTGCTGAACGTTTCGTCTTTGAAGGAACCAAGACAGGGTTCCAGATAGTTTTCGAGCGACTGCCGGAAAGCGCTGACGTTTGGAACCGGCGACATTCCGCAGTTCCCCGCAAAACACGAAGTGATGCCCTGCGAAAGTTCGATCAGGCCGAAATCCTCGCGCAGGGCCGCCGTATCGCAATGGCGGTGCAGGTCGATAAAGCCGGGGCAGACAATTCTGCCGGCGGCGTCTATCACTTCGCTATTCTGTCCGTTGAAGGCCGACCCGCGCCCGGAAGAGATCTCACGGATGAAACCGTCTTCGATAAGGCAATCCCCCCCGTAAGGGGGATTGCCGCTCCCGTCTACAACGAGACCATTGCAAATCAGTAATTTCATTTTAAACGTTTACGCCTTTGTCCGTTCACGGGCTTCGATCACAAGCCTTAACGCTTCCTCTTCGGAAACGATTACCTTGGGGGTAACCAGGCTGACGATAATTCCGGCGGCCAGCGCCACGAGGCTTACCGGTATGGCCGGGCCCGTAAACACGCCGACAACCGCTTTCTGGAACGGGCCTACGAACAGGTACAGTAAGCCGAATATCGTGCCGCTGAAGATACAGGCAATTCCGCCCTGCCATGTGGCGCGTTTCCAGAATTTGCCGAGGATCATCATCATAGCGATGCTTGGAATAAGAGCGCCGACCACGTTTGAGATGTAGCCGATGATGTCCTGCGCGAACAGCGTCGCCAAAAAGGCCGCCAGCAGGGTAATCACGAGGCATACCCGCGAGTAGAACACCATCTTTTCTTTGGGGATGCTTTTTCCGGTAACGGTCGAGTAGACGTCAACGAGGAGTATCGTGATACCGGCCATCGCATCCGAGTCGGCGGACGAGAGCGTCGCGGAAAGACCGGCGATCAGGAACATGAGTCCGAGCGTCGGGCCGAGTATCGTAGTGGCCATGTAGGCAAAGGTGAAGTTGGGGTTGTTCAGCACTGCCGTAGCCCCTTCGCGGGTAGCGAGGGCGAAACCGGACATTCCGATAATCGCCGGAATGAAGGAAAACAGGAACAGCACAATACCGGAAAGGAAGAACGCTTTTTTAGCGGCGCCGTTTGAAACGGCACTGTACACTCGGGTACGGAAACCGGGCGTTCCTACCTGTGATATGCCCACCGTATAGGCCAGAGACAAGGCCGTCATCGCGCTGACACTGGCAAGCCCGTAAAATCCCATCGCGGCGGGTTTGCCGGCAGTCACATAAGCGTCGTTTATCGCCTGCCAGCCGCCCGCGAAGGGAACCGCCTTGAACAGGATCAACAAGAACCCGCACAGTATGAGCAGTATCTGGACGTTATCCGTAATAACGACCGCAAGATAACCACCGATAAAGACGTATACGCCGAAGGCAACCATGATGATGAAGCGCGATGAAAGGGAATCAAGTCCGGTAACATAGCTTAGATAGGTCGCGCCGCCATTCATGTGGTTGCCGAGCCACGCAATTTCCGCGATAAACAGGAAAAAGCCCATGACATCGCGTATTTTCTTGCTGCCGCCAAAACGGAACTGCATCTCTTCTGAGAGGGTCATAAACTTGTAATCCCGCTCCGAGCAGAACAGAAAGGCCAGCACAAACATACCGAGAGCCCCGCCCAGTCCGTACAGCGAGCCGTACCAGCCGGAGCGGAAGCCGTTGGCGGTGGCTCCCAGCGATGAACCGGTACCGATAAGCGTGGCGCTGATGGTTCCCAACAACAGGATAAACGGGAGTTTGCGCCCGGCCAAGAGGTAATCCTCGCCATCCTTGTTCTTCCGCGAACAAATAATACCGACCACTATCAGAATCGCGACATATACGACGAATCCGACAATGAAAAACGTGCGATGCTCCAAAGAAAAATCCATAAAGAGCCTCCTACAAAATAATTTTGGCAGAATTCTCAAAACCGCAGGGCTTGGGGAATTCTGTTTAGTTAATGCTAGCACAAAATTTTTTTGTTGTCAACAAAAATTTTTTTTGTTTTTGCGTTTTTTCCCTACTTTACAAAACAACAAAGAGCGGGTATCCTTTCCGGTATACTAGAAGTGCCTTTGAAAACATCTGCCTTTTGGAAAACCGTTCTGGACCGGGCGTTTGAAAGCCCTTGATCCGGTTCCCGCAAGACGTTCGCGGGACTGCGGTATGTTCAAGAATCGGCAATGTTTTTAGATGCGCTCATTTTTAAGGCAGGATGATATGTACAATCTTGAAAACGCGCTGAAAAAGTACGGGCTCGTTATGCCCAGCCCTCCGGCAAAGGGCGGCATCTACGAGCCGGTCAAGGAATTCGGGGACGCATTCTATTACCTTTCGGGGTGCGGGCCTGTTTTTAACGGCGAACAACGGTTTATCGGCAAACTTGGCGCCGAATTCACCGTCGAGCAGGGGCAGGAAGCGGCCCGTTACTGTATTCTCAACCTTTTGGCCAATCTGAAAGCCAAAATTACAGACCTTGACCGGGTAAAGAGAATCGTAAAGATGCTCTGTTTTGTCGCCGGTACCGATACTTTTTACGACCAGCCCCTCGTGGCCAACGGCGGGAGCCAGCTTTTAATCGACATATTCGGCGAGGAGCGGGGGCGTTGTTCCCGTTCGGCGGTCGGAATGAACGCGCTGCCGGGCAATATTCCGGTCGAAATAGAGCTTCTGGTGGAACTGGAGCGGTAAAGCCCACAAGAGGAGGCTGGTATGCAAAACGTTGATTACCATTTTGAAGGCGAGCGGGAAATACCTTCGCCGGCACTGGTTTACCACGAGGATGTTATCGACAAGAACATCGAGAAAACGCTTGCGATCGCGGGGGGGCCTGAGCGTATGTGGCCGCACGTGAAGACGCACAAAAACGCGGCGGTGATACGAATGCTGGAGGCGCGGGGCATAAAGCGTTTCAAATGCGCCACGATTGCCGAGGCGGAAATGTGCGCGATGTGCGGCGCGGAACATATCCTTGTCGCGTACCCGCTCGTGGGGCCCGCGATAGACCGGTTCGTTGCCCTCAATCTGCGGTATACCGGCTCGACTTTTTGGGCGGCAGGGGACGATCTGGAACAACTTGCACTGCTGGGCGCGGCTGCGGGCAGGGCGGGCCTGACAATCCCGCTCCTAGTGGACGTGAACTGCGGCATGAACCGTACCGGCGTCCCGTTGGAAGAGGCGGTTCTGAAGGAATTTTGCCTTGCGGCGGCGCGAATCTCCGGCCTCAAGCTGGAGGGATTTCACTGTTATGACGGGAACTTAGGTCTAAAAGACCCGTGCGAGCGGGAAGCGGCTGTCGGGGCGGTGACGGAAACGCTGTTCTCTGTGCGGGCGGCTGTCGAGGCGGCGGGGCAGAAACTTCCCGTGTTGGTGATGGGCGGAACGCCGACGTTCCCCTTCCATGCCCGTAACAGGGCGGTCTTTCTTTCACCGGGGACGCTGTTTATTCAGGATCACGGCTATGACGCGAAATACAAGGATTTGGCGTTTACCCCCGGCGCGGCGCTTTTGACCCGCGTGATAAGCCGCCCGGGCAAAGACCTTTTTACGCTGGACCTCGGATACAAGGCGATTTCCGCCGACCAGGGCGGGGAACGGGGGATCATCGCCGGTCTACCGGACGCCGTGCCGGAATCGCACAGCGAGGAGCATTGGGTCTTCCGCATGAGGGCGGGCGAGTGCCCCGCCGTAGGGTCAATCCTGTACGTTATTCCGACTCACATCTGCTCGACAACCGTTCTTTACCCCGGCGTGTATGTTGTCCGCAACGGGCACTTGGTAAACTATTGGAAAACAAGCGCGCGGGACCGCAAAATCTCGTTATAAGCGGACGCGGAAGGCGTATAGTGATTCCCCTTTATAATAGAGGATAATGAGGCTGTTCCAAAACCAAGCAAAAGGGGGAATCGGCAAGTTGCCGCGCCTTCCCCCTCGCTCCGGCCCGCTCAACCCATTGCGGGGGACACCCCGCAATGGGTTGAGCCGTCCTCCGCTACCCCCTTCAACGGTGGGTTGCCACCCCCCGAAGGCGACCCGCAGGGTTCGCCCCGCCCCCCGGCCACCTGCCGTGGAGGTCCTTGGGCGCATCGTGAGGGAACGACTATCGGCCCCCATTCTGGGGGGAGCACGCCCCTCGACTGGATTGCTTCACCCTACGGGTTCGCAATGACAATGGTTCCCGCGACGTTGCGAGGGGGCCACCCGTCATTGCGAGCGAAGCGAAGCAATCCAGGGACTATCCCGTCTTGATTGCTTCGGGCTCCACCCCCGAAGGCGACCCGCAGGGTTCGCCCCGCCCCCCGGTCACAGCGGAAACCTCCCTCCCGTGGGGGAAGGCGCCGCGCATAAAAAACCGGATGACCGGGAGCCCGGCTATCCGGTAAACTGAAGAAAGTTTTTAAGTACTGCCCTCCGCAGGAAAGCACCTCCCCGCATCGTCCGGCGAGGCGAGCCCCGCCGACCGCCCGCACGGATGCGGACGGGTTTGTTGTTAGAACTTGTAGCCGACGCCCAATTTTACCGTCAAACCATGACCGAGCAATGTGTCTGTATCAACATCGACATTCCCCAGTTGCCCTAGATCTTTGAAAAGGTCTTCAAAGTCTTTCTCCGCCTTGTTTGCAAGCCTCAAACCATACAAAACTTCACCCCGCAGATAGATTTTCTCGGTAAACGAATAATCCAGCCCGCCGCCGAATTTGAACCAAAACGTGCTGAAATCACCGGGGCCGCCGTCAAAGTCAAGGGACGAGCCTGTCTTGGAGCCTTCGTAGTCATCTCCGTCTATTTTTGCGGAAAAAACAATGTCATACTCAATGCCCAAAAGTGGAAATACCGAAAGTTTTTCATTGACCGCAAACGGATATTTACCCAGCAGGCCGATGTTGAAACTCATGAGGGACAGACTGTTATCGGACGAAATGAGTCCCGGGATCATCACTTCTACTGTTCCGCCGCCGCCGAAAAGACCAAGCGTCAGTTCCGCATACGTCGCGTCAAAGAACGCGAAGCCGCCACCACCGAAATACGGTGTTTCTATTGTCATTTTTTGCCCGCTTGCCTTACCTTCGACACCGCCGCCAAAATCGCCGCCGATAAAGCCGCCGCCGCCCGCGCTGAGGCGGAACGCAGGCAGAGCAAACACGCCGCCCGCAACAACCGCCGCCAAAACCAAAACC
>JAISZQ010000112.1 GCA_031269165.1 Spirochaetaceae bacterium | reverse complement strand
CGGAGGAACGGCTGCGGCAGGTTGTGGACCTGGTAAACAACCGTCCGCGCAAGTGTCTGGGCTGGCTCTCTCCGGTTGAGTTCGCCTCCAACTGTTGCACTTGACTTTGTATTTTACCCCCTCGTCATTGCGAGCCCTTCGTCATTGCGAGCGAAGCGAAGCAATCCAGGGTGAGGGCCTCCCCCGTCTGGATTGCTTCGCCGCTTCGCGGCTCGCAATGACAACACCCGCCCCGTCATTGCGAGCGAGCGGCACATTGCCGAGCGAAGCAATCCAGTGCGAGGGCCTCCCCTGTCTGGATTGCTTCGCCGCTAACGGCAACTATGTTGCCGCGCCTTCGCAATGACGGCCATCCCCCGTCCAAAAGAAAGGGCCATCCCCACAACCGCAAAGACAGCCCTTATCTCTTCCCTAATCCCCGTTCCCGCCCGGCAAAGCGCCCGGCCGTTAAAAAATCTGAACGGTACGCATAGAGGGCGTTGCCCACGAGGGGCTTCTCCTGCACCCCGCAATTAAATTGCGGGGGGTCGCGTTTTGCTTGACCCCTACCGCGCGGTGTTACGGTTAGTCCCAGTCGCCGGTCCCGATTCCCTCCGACCAGTGCAACTCAACCGACGAATCCGCCGTGGTGTTGCGCTTCCGCTCGGGGTAACTGTTGTTGACATAGACCGCATGGCCGTCGTACTGATCGACGATGTTTTGGTCGGGATCGTCATCTTCCGGGTCATTTTTCCCGTAAATCGTGCCGCTGCCACTGTCGCTCTTGATCTTGTTGAACTTGCTGGGGGTACTCGTATCCACATACACGCCGCCGCCGTAGCCATAAGCAGAATTATCGCCAATAGATTTATTTTTGCTGATGGTTCCGCCGTTCATGGTGAACGTGCCGTCAATGTAGTTCCAGGTGTCGTTATCCAGGAACGTATCCACATACACGCCGCCACCGCCTTGTAGGGTGGCGGTATTGTCGCTGATGATCCCGTCGTTCATGGTGAACGTGCCGCCACCGGTCACATGCACGCCGCCGCCATTCTCGCTGCGGTTACCCGTGAGACACGCGCCGCTTTCCATGATCAGCGTGCCGCCGCTTCGCCACCTTGATGAGGGAGGTCACGTTGGTGGTGTTTGGTGTCCCCTGAAAGGTGATGTTCCGCAGCTCGAGGGTAACGCCGTTCCCCACGGTGATAAGGGGCGTCGTATTCCAATCCACCGTCACGCTCCACGCGATCGTCCGCCCCCCCCCCCCGCCGTCGATGGTCACCTCGGCGGGGCTGTTGCCGCTGTTCAGGACCAGCCCCTCGTAGATGTCCTGCGTACTGTCCCCCACGTTCACCGGTTCATCCTCCCTCGCCGCCAACTTAAGGGTCAGGGAGGGCTCGTCCTTCGCCGCCCGTATCATATCGATGACGCTGTCCACCACCTCATCCCCCGTGGAAGCCCCGGAGAAGGAGTCGGTGATCAGTGGCTCCTCCACACCCTGCGTCTTGACGAAATCTTCCAGAAAGTCGCACCCCGTAAATCCCACGGCTATAATGCCGAGCGCGAACACCACAACTGCCGCTGCAATACCACGAAAATCATTCTGCTTCATACCATATCTCCTCTTAAGAAAAAAAATATATAACAACAGGGGAATCGTCCCTCGCTCCTATCTCTTCCATAACGTTTTTATATAACCGCAAACTCCAGCACAAGGTCTTCCCCGGCTGGATTGCTTCACCCTTCGGGTTCGCAATGACGATTCCCCCCCCCCCAATCCCTCCCAACGTCATTGCGAGCAAGCCCCTCGTCATTGCGAGCGAAGCGAAGCAATCCAGGGTGAGAGTCTTTAAATGACGTGTAGTGATGCCGGGATAAAAACGTACTGAGGACGTTTTCAGAGGGGGCTTGACACGATTTTTGTGTTGTTGTATTAAGGGCGGAGGGTCATGAGTTACCGCGTAGCCGCGTAGCCGCGAATGGCATAGTCTCGTTGTAGTGCCCGTGTTAAAAGCATATTATAAGTATATCACGTCAAGAAAAAAATTTCAAGTAGGCGGGTTTAACGAAAAAGCGGCTATTACCGCAACAATGGAAGCATTTTTAACCACGGATTGCGCCGGATAGAAGCGGATTTTCACGGATTGAGGGGCGCGTAATGCGCGCTTCGCGCGAATTGAAAATGATAAATGGATAATGGAAAATGACAGGAAGGGAACGCGCCGTTTCCAAGTCTGGATTGCTTCGCCGCTAACGGCAACTATGTTGCCGCCGTCTCGCAATGACAGGAACGGAACGCGCCGTTTCCAAAACACGATATTCTCCAATGTGCGTGACGGGAAAAACGCGCGTGATGGAAAGAAAAAGAAAAGGAGGACGGGGATATTTTATCCCTTGCGGTTATTCCGTGGGTCAAGTTTAATCATGAAGGGGATGTCTCCCAGGGTTCATTCGTCTGCGGTTAAACGTGATTTTTTTGATTTTTTCCCCTTTTCTCGCAAATTTTCGGCAAAAAAACGACCAATCGCTTGACAACGTTTTACGGTTATGGTATAAATGATCCATTGATGGTTCGGCAGTATTGCCGGGTATATAAGAAAGGCTGGTTGTACAAAAAATGGTGTTGTTTTTTACCCATATTTTCCTCGTAACCTCCCCCCTTATCGCGGGTGCCCCCCCCCCCACGGGGATATTTCAGGCCCTTAAACACCCCTTTTCAGCCGATTTCCCCCTTTTTTCCGTTTCCCTGTTTTACGGGTGCTTTCAACCCGCCTGTCCAATATGCGGTCTCTTCGTCTGAACCGGCGTCTGGCAACGCTAGGGTTTTTTTTGAGAACTTTTTTCCCATCGCGCGCACCGTTTCCATTCATCTGGAGAATGTTGCCGCCGGGCGCCGATTCAGGCAAACCCCGCCGCACGATATGTTTGGAGGGTACCCCGAACCACACGAACGGGCGCACAACGCTTCGTTATCCGCGATGTTACCGGGAACATCGCCCCGCCTTCACAAGGGAGGCTGTTCCAAAACCGCACGTTTTTGGAACAGGCTCCGGCGGGCTCACACCCGTTGTCGCTCGGCAACCAGAGCGGCGATCCGACTCCGAAACGCTTCCTTTGAAAACTGCTTCACGTGACGGGTAAACGCCGCCCGATCTGCAAACTGCCCGCGCATCGTCTCAAAACGGTCTATCGCGGCGGCAAGAGCGTCCGCCGTCTGCTCGTCAAAGAACATCCCCGTCACGTGTTCCTTCACCGTATCCAAAACCCCGCCCTTCCGGTACGCGATGACCGGACAACCTGCCGCATTCGCCTCGACCGGAATCAGCCCGAAATCCTCGACACCCGGAAACAGGAGGGCCTTTGCCTGAGCGTACAACTCCTTCAGGCGGTCATCGGAAACACGCCCGGTAAAGGTAACGAGGCCCGTCTTTGTCCACCGGGCAACGTCCCGTTTACGCGCGCCGCCGCCCGCCACGACCAGTTTCTTCCCCGCCTTGATACACGCCGCGATCGCCAGATCCGCCCGCTTGTACCCGACGAGTTGCCCGAAAAAGAGATAGAAATCACCGGGCCGCCGTTCAATGGCGAGAAACGAGTCGATGTCCGCCGGCGGATAGACGATGGCCGCATCGCGGTTATAGTAACGCTTGATCCGTTTGGCAACATAGGTCGAGTTGGCGGCAAATCGGTCAACGAGATTCGCCGACGTTACATCCCACACGCGCAGAGACGGCGTCAAAAGGCGCATGAAAACGCGGGACACCCACGACGCGCGCCGCCCGTATTCATGGTACAAATCCCACAGGTAACGCGCCGGACTGTGGCAGTAACAGAGATGCCATGCGTCAGGATTCGCCACCACCCCCTTCGCCGGTCCCGCCTCGCTCGAAATCACAAGGTCGTACCCCTGCAAATCGAATTTCAGCAAGGCGCCCGGCATAAGCGGCATATATTTTTGATACAGCCTCTTCGCAAAAGGCAGCCGCTGAACGAAACTCGTATAAACCCGATGCGCGTTGATGGTCGGCGAAACGGCCTCTCGGTCATAAACATGCGTATACACATCCGCTTCGGGAAACAGCGCCAGCAACTCTTCGAGAACCTTTTCACCGCCGCGCATATTTACAAGCCAATAGTGGATAATCGCTACGTTCATTTAGCCCTCCGTTCATTCGTGCCTGTCGAGCCTGTTCAAAATCTCAGCAAAAGGGGGAAAGCCTTCCCCCTCGCTACGGACGTGCGTCCTCCGCTACCCCTTTCAACGGGGGTCAGACCCCCGTAACGCCCCCGAATCACAGCGGAGGCGGACATCCCGTGGGGTTATTGAACAGGCTCTTAGGGACAAACGCTCATTCCCGCAGATACCTGAGCCTGTTCCAAAACTAATTGACTGTGCGCTAACCGCGCACGGTTTTGGAACAGGCTCTTGGAAAAACCGGTCAAAGGCCCCGGTTTTTCCCTTAAATCTAGGGAAGCTGTTCCAAA
>JAISZQ010000093.1 GCA_031269165.1 Spirochaetaceae bacterium | reverse complement strand
CGCCTTCCTGTCCTCGCGTTCATCGCCGCCGCCGCTCCGCTTTTCAGTCTTTTCGGTACGGTTCTGGGCATGATAGAGGTATTTCAGAAACTCGCCGCACTGGGCGGACGTGGCCCTGCTTTCCGGTGGAATCTGGGTAGCCCTGCTCACCACCGCCTTCGGCCTCTTCGTCGCCTTGCCCTCATTGCTTGCCCATCACTACTTTTCGCGCCTCGTAAGCGGCAGAAGCGATTTTCTGGAACTCTTAATTGCCCGTCTTAATGTGCTCACGGGGAGGGGGAGGGAATGAGCGTAAGAGTGTCGTCATTGCGAGGAGCGAAGCGACGAAGCAATCCAGACAGGATATTCCCCCACGCATCGTACCGCGCAATGACGGGGGAGAAGATGAGGTAACGTGAAATCTTTTACAAGGAAGGCGGCGCAGAGTGTTGGGGTCGATATAACGCCGCTGTTGGATGTTGTGTTTCAGTTGCTGCTGTTTTTCATTTTGACCTCGGCGCTCGTCCAGCCAAGTATCGAACTTGATCTGCCTGAATCTGGGGAAGAGAGTGAAGCGATCGAAGCGGAACTGGTCATCTCCGCCGACAGCGAGGGCCGCGTGTTTTTCAACGATCAGAGTATAGCGCGGGAGGAAATAGAAGACGCGCTACGCTCTTTTGCGGAGCAAAAGAGCGGTGGCGAAGTCATTTTGCGGGTAGACAGCGCCGCTTCTTACGGTGATTTCTTTTTCATTCTCGATGCGTCCCGTAACGCGGGAATGAAAAATCTACATCTGGCTTATGAGGAAGAATAGGATGTTTCGGGGTATGCTCTTGTTTTCCGCGGCGCTTCACGGTTTAGCGCTCGCAGGCATCACAGGGAGCGGTTTTCACGCATCGCCCGCTATTTCGCAAGCCCCAATTGTTTCAACGCTCAAAATGATAAAAGTTGGAACACCGCCTCCGGCAAACGCGCCAAGTCCACCGATAGAAAAAAACCCGTCAAAAAACCTGTGAAGCCTGTGCCGGAACTTCCGCCGGAACCGCCGCCCCGGTATTCAGCGCCCGCTTGGTGATCGCCTCCCAATCCGCTTCCTGTCCCACGTCGACACAAACCGCAATCGTCTCGAAGCCGCCGTTTTCCTTGAGCCACGGGATAATCACGGTCGTATCGAGGCCGCCCGAATACGCCAGCACTACGTTAGATTCGGTGGTTAGCGGGCGAGCCAGCCGCCGTCAACCGCGAGCGTGTAGCCGTTGATGTACTGCGCTGCGGGCGAGGCGAGGAAGACGGCAGCCCCGGCTACGTCCTGCGGCGTACCCCAGCGACCCGCCGGAATGCGCTCCAGTATCGCCGCGCTGCGATCCTTGTCCGCCCGCAGGGCCTCGGTGTTGTCCGTTGCCATGTAGCCGGGCGCGATCGCGTTGACGTTGATGCCGTGTTTTGCCCATTCGTTGGCCAGTAGCATCGTGAGTGTACGCACACCGCCTTTCGAGGCCGTGTAGGACGGAACGCGGATCCCGCCCTGAAACGACAGCATCGACGCGATGTTGATAATTTTCCCGCCCGCGCCCTGTTTGATAAACTGACGTCCGGCGGCCTGGCTCAGGAAAAAGAGCGATTTCAGGTTGATGTTCATCACGTCGTCCCAGTCGGCCTCGGAAAAGTCGACCGAGTCGGCGCGCCGTATCGTCCCGGCGTTGTTCACGAGGATGTCCAGCGTCCCCGACAGTTTGAGCGCCCCGTCGATAATCGCCGGAATTGCCTCCTGTGAAATCAAGTTTGCCGAGAGATAGGCAAACTTCCGCCCCGTCGCCCGAATGAGTTCCGCCGTCTTGTCCGCGCTTGGCGCGAACCCCACGCCAAAGACATCCGCCCCCGCCTCGGCCAGCGCAACGGCGACCCCTTGTCCAAGCCCTCTGCCGCACCCGGTTACCACTGCCGTCTTGCCCGTTACCGAAAATTGATCAAGTATTCCCATAGTATTCTCCTTATCGCTTTCGCGCGATTTTGCACTATAATAAAATGCGATTTACGCCTAACGTAACGCCGTCGTTACCACCGTGTCCATGTCGTCGAAGGTCTGATTTTCGCCCGCCATAGCCCAAATAAACGTGTAAGCGGCGGTCCCGACCCCGGCATGAATCGACCACGACGGGGAAATCACCGCCTGCTCGTTGTTCATCACGATATGCCGCGTCTCGTCCGGCTGCCCGTGAAGATGAAACACAGCCGCGCCCGGCTTTACGTCAAAATAAAAGTAGACCTCCATGCGCCGCTCGTGGGTGTGGCAGGGCATCGTGTTCCAGACAGACCTCTCCTCCAGCACCGTCATCCCCATCACAAGCTGGCAACTTTGGCACACCGCCGGATGCACATACTGGTAGATCGTGCGGACATTGACTGTCGCCGCTTCCCCCACTTTGCGCGGATTTGCCTTTTCGATAGGGATAAACACCGTGGGATAGGCGGTGTGGGCCGGCGCGCTCGCAAGATAGAACTTGGGCGCGTCCTGCGCTTGCCCGTCCGCCGTTGCCGAAAACACCACGTCCTTAACGCCCTTGCCGATATAGAGCCCGTTGCCCTTCTTCATCGGGTAGTCCGTCCCGTCCACCGAAACCGCCCCCCGCCCGGCGATACAGATGACCCCCAGTTCCCGCCGGTCAAGAAACACGTCGCTCCCAAAGTCCTTGCCTCCCTCGAGCCGCAACGCCTTCTTCAGAGGCGCCACCCCGCCAAAAACCACCCGGTCGCTGTGTGTATAGCAGAGACTAATCTCGTCCGCCATAAAAACGGGCTCAAACAAGAACCGCTCCCGCAACCGCCGCGTGTCGTCACCCTTCATGTCTTCGGGATGATTCCCGTAACGAATGTCCAATTTCATGATAACTCCTTCCTTATCTTCAATATCTCCAAATCTCCATTGAGCCTGTTCCAAAACCCAGCTAAAGGGGGACGGCAACAGGTTGCCGCGTCTCCCACTGTCAACAACTTAAGCAAAAAGAAAAGAAAGGTCCGCGGATTAACACGGATCGAGCGGGGTATAATCCGCGAAAATCCGCGTCAATCCGCGGACAAAATTCTTAAGTTGTTGACAGGGGTTTACCACCCCCGTAACGCCCCCGGATCACAGCGAGGACCCGCCCCTGGGGGCATCCTAACGGATGCCCCTCCCCCGGATCACGGGACGATTGAATAGCCACAATCAATCAAAAGAAATCAAAATCTTACGCACGGACGCGTTGTTTTTATCCATGTAATCAAAGGCTTCCACCATCTCGGTTACCGGGAAAACCTTCGACACAAACCCGGCCAACGGCAGCTTCCCGCTCTTGATAAAGTCAATGACCACGGGGAAACGTTTTGTTTGCAACCGCGAACCGCAGATGGTAAGCTCCTTCTTGATGATGTTTACCGGCGCGATCTCGCTGGGAATCTCGTTAAAACTCAGTTCCACGATACGCCCGGCTGTTGACGTGACCAGTACCGCAGTCTCGAAAGTCTGCTTGATGCACACCGCATCTACCGTTACGTTTGGCCCCTTACCGCCCGTGATCTCTTTCAGCCGTTCCGCGAGGTTTTCCGTTCCTGAATTGATCACGAAGTCCGCGCCACGACTCTTGGCGTACTCAAGTTTGCCGTCAACAAGATCCGTAACGATG